>JAISPY010000205.1 GCA_031274565.1 Treponema sp. | reverse complement strand
GAAAACAGGTAATCCGCCTTGCTTGTAACTATCTGCTCGGCTCTTTTGTACGGGCACCCCATCGCGTCAATCGTTACGATACACCCTTCCAGCGCCAGTTTCTCCAGCACGGTCGGTATTGCTGTTATTTCGTTGCTTTTTTCCTCCGTTTTCACCTGCCCGAATACCAGCCGGTTCTCCGTCGCCCATGCGCTCACCAGATGCAACGCTTTACCCCCGGTCTTGAAGTGTCCGCGTACAGTTTTCCCGTCTGCCGCTTCGGACTTTCAGTCCGCGATTTCCCTTTGATATTCCTGCTTGATTGCCCGCACCCCGTTTACAAAGCGTTTCTCTATTTCCGCAGGATCAAGCCGCGTCATGACCATGCGGTACACGTCATGATGCGGTATTCCGTTTTCCCGTTTCAGAAATCGGCGCAGCCAGGACTCTTTCGCTTTGGCGTACCGTTCGATATCTTCCCAGCCTTGCGCCATGGCGATAACCGCCCGTATGGTTATGGTGATGATTTCATACAGCGGATATAGTTTGTTCCGTTCTACCCGCGGATCCTGTATGGCCGAAAAATAGGTCATTATGGGCATGAGTGGTGGTGGTGGTTTTTCTTCCCTGATGATTCCCTCCTAGAAAACCATGCCAAGTATACTCTTTTTCCCTTTTATTTTATATGCGCTCGCCCTGGCCTGTATACCGCTTGACCTTAATGGCGGGATTGGTTATATTATAATAACTCTTGGGGGGTGTAGCTCAGTTGGCTAGAGCGTTTGAATGGCATTCAAAAGGTCAGGGGTTCAATTCCCCTCACCTCCAAGCTATGAGATAAGGGTCTATCCGGCAGTAAATGGAGCAGGTGCTGAGGGGAGGGAAGCGAGGGCGCTTCCCTTTTTTTAGTACCTTTCATACCCCATTGACAAAATATTCCGCTTACGATATGGTGAGGTAATGTCGGAGATTCAATGAATCAAGATTCATAGTACAAAAAGGGTCGTTCGGCGGCCCTTTTTTTGTAGGTATGTAAGGAGCGAGTCCGATGCGGTTTACGCCCAGGGAAGAGGATCCCTTATTTGATTCGATTAAACTGGTGGCCCACGGTTTGGGTATGTCCCTGGTGGATCTCTCGGTGTCCCGGCACAAGGGAAGCGTACAGGTCAGGGCGGTGATCTACAAGAATGGGCCTGTGGGAGTGGATGATTGTTCCCAGGTCCATCGGGCGCTGCTGCCCCGGCTGGAGTTGGCCTTTCCAGGGCAGGATCTCTCCGTGGAGGTCTCTTCTCCGGGGATAGATCGGGTTATTAAGGATGGGTCCGAGCTGGTCCATTATATTGGACGGGGAATACGATGCTTCAGGACGGATATTTCCGATTGGTCTTCGGGTATCCTCCAGACGGCAGACGAGACCCATCTGGTGCTTAACGGAAAGGATGGCATGATCGATATAGGGTATGAGCGTATTGCTAAGGCAAAGTTAGATTATTCACAGGAGGTGTAGGCTCGTGGCAATAGATATATCAGAGGCAATCCACCAGCTTATTCGAGACCGGGGTATGTCGGAAGAACTCATACTCAGGACCATCGAAAATACCATCCTTGCGGCGTATAAACGCCGTTATGGAAACGCGGATAACGCCATTGTCCGGTTCAATGATGACCGGGAAGTCTCGGTTTACGCGAAAAAGAACATTGTTGACGGGGTATACGATCCGGTTTCAGAGATAGATCTGGAAGAAGCCCGGGAACTGAATCTTGAGGCGGAGCTGGGGGATGAAATCCTCATTGAGGTGAACACCAAGGACTTTGATCGTATTTCGGTTCAGAGCGCTAAACAGACCGCCCATCAAGCCATACGGGAAATTCAGAAGGACAGTTTCTATTCCGAATATAAGAACAAGGTGGGAGAGATCATCATCGGGTATTATCAGCGGGAACGGAATGGGACCATCTATGTGGACCTCGGAAAAATCGAGGGGATCCTCCCTAAGAAGTTCCAATCTCCCCGGGAAACCTACCATGTCAACGATAGGATCAAAGCCCTGATTATCGAGGTCAACAAGACCCCCGCAGGGCTGCAAGTGGTCCTTTCTCGAACCCATACGGACTTTGTGCGGGCGATTTTTGAGCTTGAGGTTCCTGAGATTTACGATAAAACCATAGAGATCCATAAGATCGTCCGGGAACCCGGATACCGTACCAAACTGGCGGTCTATTCTAACCGGGATGATGTGGACCCAGTGGGGGCCTGTGTCGGCCTTAAAGGGGTGCGGATTCAGTCGATCATCAAGGAACTGGAAGGGGAAAAGATCGATATTCTTAAGTACGACGCGGATCCCCGGAGGTTCATCAAGAATGCCCTTTCTCCGGCGGAGGTTCGGGATGTGATCGTCCTGGATGAGGGTAAACACCAAGCCCTGGCGGTGGTGAGTGATTCCCAGCTCTCCCTGGCCATAGGCAAGCAGGGGCTTAATGTACGGTTGGCGAATCGTCTGGTGGACTGGAATATCGATGTAAAAACCGATGCCCAGTTTGAGGAAATGGACATTGCCGCGGAATCCCGGCGGGCGGTCTCTGAATTGTTCGGGGATGCCGAAGATCCGGGGGATGAGCTTTCTCGGATTTCCGAGCTGCCGGGGGTGGATACCCAGGTAGTCCAGGCCCTCCAGGAAAAAGGCGTTGATTATATAGAAGATTTTCTTGCCCTTTCCCAAAAGGACCTTTTGGATCTCAAGGCGGTTACCGAAGAACAGCTTGAGGCTTTACAGCGGCTCATTGAAGAGAATGTGGAGATTGTTGAAGATGATACCCGGGAGGAAGCAAAACAACCCGAAGAGTCTCTGCAGGTATCTCCGGGGATAGTCCCAGAGATACCTGCAGAGACTGAAGCCTATGAATGTCCTGAATGTGGCGCTCAGATAACGGTGGACATGACCAGTTGTCCGAATTGCGGTATCGGCTTGAGTTTTGAATATGAAGATGAATAACCGGTTTTAGTGAAAAAATCGGATATTATAATTAAGGTGGATTATGGCTGAGGAATTAGATACTACCCAAAAACCAAAGGCAGAACTCATTAAACGGCCGTTGAATGAGTATGAATCTTCGGAGGGAGGGACGCATGGGGGGGTGAAACATGCCCCTACTTCGAACCGCAAGAAGCTCGTGGTCAAGAAGAAGACCCCCGCTCCTGCGTCTCCTGCTGGGGGACCGGCTAAGAAGCCCCCTAAGGTCGTTGCCCGGGGTTCCGCTGGGGGAGAAGCGGTTCCTGACGCCTCTAAGCAAGCTTCGGCACAAGAGGCCCCTCCGGCGTCTCCAGTCATAGCTCCCAAACCCTCGGGGGAAACAACGGCTCCGGGAAGCGCTTCACCAGGAAACGCTTCAAAAGAAATAAAACCTACGGATCAAGCGCGGCCTCCCTTCCCACGTAATGTGGTAAGCTCGTTCCCGGTTACCCAGCGGCCCGCGGCAGCCGCAGGCCGGGTGGGTGGCAAATTCGTAGGGCCTCGGCCTCCGCGGGAGGATGGTCAGAACCGTTCTGGCCAAGCCCCCTTCCGGCCAAGACCGCCGGCGGGCGTGACTAGCAGGGCGCCCGGGAAATTTGTGGGACCCCGCACTGCCGAAGGCGGTCAACACAGCAACCGTCCCGGCGCGCCTCGTCCTGGGGGGGGAAGACCAGGCCAGCGGCCTCGGGGACCTGTCCGGCCTGGGTTGCCCCCTGGAGGAACCCCGCGGCCCGGAGGCTTTGGGGCTCCCCGGCCGGGAATGGGCAGATTAGGGCCTCCCCGGGTGGGGACCAGGCCGGGGATTTCTCCACAGACTCCACCGGCCATCGAAAACAAGGGGCCGGTTAAAAAGTCCTTCAAGTCCAAAAAACCAGTGTATACCCGCCGGGAAAAAGA
>JAISPY010000201.1 GCA_031274565.1 Treponema sp. | reverse complement strand
CAAGATGCTAGTATCAAAGCGTGGAGGTGAATGTCGCCTGGTGGCGGCTGCGGACTTCAAATCCGTCAAGGGGCGGAAACGTCCTTGGTGAGTTCGATTCTCACACGCCTCCGCCATTTTTTATATCCCTTAATAAGAAAATAAGAATTACGAAGAAGTTATCGTCTGCTTTGAGCGTACCTCCATGATCATTATGACGGAGCGTGCGCTTATGGAGCGGGTTTTTGATGTCCCCGTGATGCCCGTTCCCTTCGGTATACGGGCGGGTTGTGGCTTTTGTCTGCGCTTTCTACCGGAGCGCGGCAGTACCCTCGGCGAAGTATGGCGCAAGTCGGAGGATGACGGCATGTACCGGAAGGTCGCGATAAACGCAGCGCATGGAGTAGGGGATGGGGAAAGCGGGATTTTTTTGAGGAAACAGGGAACTGATTGATGGCAAAGTATAGAAAGTTTCTGCTGAGTTGGAGCGAGCCCTGTATTCAGTCAATTATGCGCGCCCTCGAAACACAAAGCAAGGATACCATTGTGAACTGGTGCGTCGATTATGCCGAGGCGCGCGTTTTGCCGATTTACGCGGCGGAATACCCGTCAGACAGCAGGGTACACGTTGCGCTTGGGGCCGCCCGTGAATATCTTGCGGGGCACATCAAGCTACCGCTGGCCAAGGCGATTGCGTATTGCAGTTGCCGCGATGCCGCCCGGGAGGCGGAAGACCATCCCGCGGCGCGCGTGGCGGTACAGGCCTGCGGTCAGGCGGCGCTTACCGCGCATACGCCGCTGCACTCAATCGGCATGATCTTCTACGGAACCGCCGCTATCGCCTATTCCCGCGCTGGTATGGGCGAATGCGGCGAGCTTTACCACAGGATCGCGGCGGCGGAGTGCGCAAAAGCGGAAACCGCCTTGCGCGCCGTTTCCGTGCGGAACGAAGCGCATCCCGCTCAACTTGCCTGGTGGAAAAACAGCGTCTTCGGGCGCAGGGATGCCGCCGCTCATGGAGGACGGGATGGGTTTTCTCATACAGAAGGCGGTTTAAAGCGCCTATGATGTGCTTTCCCTTAAACGATACCGTTCAGTTCCCCCAGGGACTCGTAAGACCATGCCTAAAGACTCCCCTAGGGTTCACGGAATTGCTCAATGCCCGGGTGGGGCGGAGGGCTATTCCGCTACTTTAAATTTGGAAATCTCACTCACCAGCACCTCAATATGACGCTTGTTTTCACCGCTGATAACGCTTACCCGGTTTATGGCGGAGCTTATCATGTCCGCCCCTGAGGCCATCTCATTCATGCCGTTGGTAATTCCCTGGGTAACGGTTTCAAGGTTTTTGCTTTCGTCCATAATCGTCCGGCTTCCTATCCGCATTTCCCCGGAATCGTCTTTTATTATTTGGGTTATATCGTTGAGCTTGCTGATATATTCTAGAATCTGCTGGCTCCCGGTACTCTGCTCTTCCATGGAGTAGCGCACATTATCTTCCTGTTCCGAAACGGTCTTGACGTTCTTGTCAATGGCCTCAAAACGGTCGATAACCGCATCGGTTGAATTTGCTATTTTATCAATCGATTCCTTGATCTTTTTGAGCACATTGGCAATAGTTTGGGACTGTTCACCGGAAGATTCCGCTAGTTTCCTGATTTCATCCGCCACTACCGCGAACCCCTTCCCGGATTCTCCGGCGTGGGCCGCCTCAATGGCCGCATTCATGGATAACAGGTTGGTCTGGCTGGCGATGTTTTCCATCACCGCGGTGATTTCCAGGAGTCCTTCGGAGTCTTTTGCAATCTCCTGGATATCCGTGGACACCTCTTGCAGACCAGTACGGCCCATATCAGAGGCTTGGGCGAGTTTTTTGACATTTTCACCGTTTTTGATCAGGGTCTGGGTTACCGAAGCAATATTAGCGAGCAGCTCTTCAATAGCCGAGGAGGACTGGCTAATATTAAGGGACTGCGTTTCAATGTGCCGGTTCAATTTTTCAATGCTGGTGGTAATGGTGAGCATGGTCGCATTGGTCTGGCTTACACTGTCGGCCTGCTGGCTCGCTTGATGTTTAACGTTTTGAATGTTGGCGGCGATTTTATTAACCGTAACCGCGGTATCGGCCATATTTGCGGATAATTCAGCGCCGATATCAAAAAGATCCGCCGATTGTCTTTTGATATTAACCACCAGATTACTGATTTTATCCAGGGTTTCATTGAAATGCCGACCCATATCGCCGATTTCATCTTTGGCATAGATGGTAAGCCGCTTGGTAAGGTCCCCCTCCCCCTCGGCGATGTCTTCCATCCGCTCACTTATCCTTACGATACGCTTGGCCAGGCTGTTAGAAGTAAAGAAGATAACCACCGCAGCCGCGATGCCCCCACCCACCAGAAAGAAAATGGCAAATCGCATGAGGGCGTTTATGGGACTTAATACGGTTGCCAGGGGCGCTAAAATCATAACCGTCCACGCGGTCTGGACGTTTCCGATATAATAGGGATAACTCACCAGGATCTGGTTGTTTGAGAGGATGGTCGCCGGTTTCCCGCTGCTTATCGAAGCCAGCACCGTATCAACCCCGCTTTGGCCAAGCACGCCGATGGAGGTTTGCTGGAACCGGGTGCCCCGCTGAGCCGGGTTATAATGGGCGACGATGGTACCGTCATGGGCATAGACCGTGGCATGACCTGTATCATAGGGACGGAGATTCTGAACTATCGGCTGCAATGGGTCAATATCAATTTCAATACCCACCAGACCGATAACCGAGCCGTTAGGCAGTATAATAGGCACCCGGATATCGAACACAAAGGTTTCCCGCCCCTGGATCGTACGGGGAATGGGATTGGAAATCGTATCTTCCGGGGAAAGACTCGCTAAAGCCTCCTGGTAGCCGCTATAGGGCTTCAGTTCTATCTGCCCGGATTCCCGCGTAACGTGAGAAATATAGTCCCCTTGCTGATCTATGACATTTGGCCGCCACACCGTATAAATACCCACAAAATTGTCGTTTTCCTGCAACAGCCCCCGCATGGTCTCATCATAACGGCTACGCCGCAGGGACTCCTCAACGGATTGATAATTATTCATGATCTGGGCCAGGGTTTTGGCCACAATATCGTAATTTTGGGTACGGGCCTGAATATCTTTGGCGGTTGAAGCGGCA
This sequence comes from Treponema sp., assembly GCA_031274565.1. Taxonomy (GTDB): domain Bacteria; phylum Spirochaetota; class Spirochaetia; order Treponematales; family Breznakiellaceae; genus JAIRLU01. The sequence goes on along the minus strand of JAISPY010000201.1, from coordinate 1,840 downwards.
AGATTGTTCATGTTTTCCATCGCAGCCTCCCGTTGTAACGTACTAGACCGGGTTAATATCACCGTGGCGGTGATTGCAATAAGTACAATCGTTACGGTTGTATTAATAAGGGTCAGCCTGACATTAAGTTTCATCGTATACTCCTTTTCTGTGTTCGATTGATTCGTCCGGGAAGACGATTCTTAGCCTGAAAGGTAACGGAATATCCCGCGCTCAAACCTATGATCGCTTTTTCCCATAGCCATAAAAACGGTTTTCATTCTACCCAAAGGCGAATAAATATGCAAGCCCATTGGGGTATGCATGATTTTGAAGCAATCAACCGCGAACCCCGCCCTACGGCACTACCTTCAGGGCAGGGGATTCGCGTCGGGGGACTCATACAAAGGTTCGAAAGGACAGGGCGTTCTTGGACGCATATATTTTGTCGATAAACCGTTTGTCCAAAGCAGAAAAACAATACCCACGGGGATATATCAGCACATCCTTGAATTGGTTGTTCTCCAACATACACCGCCGCTGTACCAACTGGTAGCGTTCAAGCAGCGTATCAGGGATCGGCGAAACCCACATATAGGTCAGCGGAAGGCTGCTCAATAAATCAAACTGATTACACCGCTCATACAGATAAATCCGTTTCCGCTGCGGAACCGTCCCCTGGGCCCGCTGGGTTTCCAACGCCCCTAAATAGGGAACCGCCGTATCCCCGTGGAGGATCTCAATAAACCGGCTCAGTTCCCCGTAAAGCACTTCATCGGCCCCTGCCAGCGCATGGGCTTTTGACATAAGCACCACATATTCAAACTCCCAAATATGCTCATGCCCCAGCCCCTTATCCGCAAGATAATCGAGAAAATAGTTCTCATACATCGTTTGATAGCGAATTATCCCCAGCTTAAACCGATTCTCCACCAGGTTCGTGATGGTCTGCATGGAATTGGTTTCCTGCACCGTGATGTTTATCTCTTTCTCTCCATCCAGTTCCGCGGCAAATTGCGTAAAAGCCGCGGCAATATAACTCCCCCGGGGTATGGAAACCGTGAACTGCTGCCGCTGGGCCGGATCCCCCTCCGCAAGCCCCTCTATCTTCTCAATCTGTTCCAGAATAGTCCGGGCATACGCCAAAAACTCAAGGCCCTTACGGGTCGGAATCACCCCACGGGAACTCCGCTCAAAGATAGCAAATTTGACCGTATCTTCCAGTTCCTTAACCGCCTTGCTCAAGTTCGGCTGGGCCATATACAGATTATCCGCCGCCTTGGTAATGGACCGGGTCCGTTCAATTTCCAGGGCATATTTGAAATACAGGGTATTCATCACGTACTCCCATAGGTTAGTTTTTAATGGAATGAGCAAATTCGGTTATTTGCCTATACGATTTTCAGAAACATCCCTCTGACCGTGCTTAATTATATCGGGTTTCTCTCAACCAGCATCTTGCGAACTATAACTATGGCATAGAACTATTCCTGTGGCAATAGGGAAGTGGTGCAGGGCAGCGCATTAAAATTACTAATTCTTTGCTATATAATGACTTAGTAACGTACAGGGCAAAAATATCTGGTAACGTAAGTCGTTATAGTATAAAGACTTATGATTTTTAATACGCTCGCCCTGTACAAAAAAATGGTTATTCCTTATTATTTACAAAAAATTTCAGAAAAAATTGCACATAACATTGAGTAAATGCTATGCGTTTATCCTGAAAACACTGGTTATCCTATCAGGGCCAGCGCATATAAATTACCCCGAATCGGTGGTATCTGAGACCAGAGAGAATTTAAAGAGGAGTTGCTCAAGATACTCGTTAGACCAAGCCATTTGTTTTCTCCGCCCTATG
>JAISPY010000186.1 GCA_031274565.1 Treponema sp. | reverse complement strand
CCTCGCTTCCTCTATCCCGGTTCCCCGAAATAAAGTGCTGACTGCTTCCTCCCGATAGACTTTCTATCTATCGGTCCCTCCCCTTCCCTGTATTGCCAAATATCCCTGAGCAAAACCCTTTCCAGTGCTCTGCCCCTTGTTGAAAGACGATACCCTCTCGTATTCTATCATGTCGTCATCGGTCCACTTATTCTTCAACCAAGACAGTAGATAGACCAGATTATTACCCTCTTTACATCCGCCTATTCTCACCAACGGTAAATTGAATATATACAATCTTGCTTCTTAGAGTCAAGCGCTTTTTCAAATTTTTTTATTTTTTACGTTACTTTAAAATAACAATACCGTAAAGTCCTAGCCGCCGATGTTCAGCCGTATGCCCCTGAGGGAAATTCTCGTCATAGGGTACTCCATACAGGAGTGTAGCAATGGTTCAAATCGTTCTCCTGATTCACCGTTATGTTGAGCAGACGCTACAGCTCCAGTTCCATGGGTTTAGCGTATCGGAGACTTTCCCTGGTCGATGCCCTGGGCCGCTTGCCCTTATACTCAGGAATGGGTATGCTAATTCCCAATACCTATGAACAGCTTTCAAAAGTCCGATGCATGCTACTTGTTAGCTTTTTTCCTTATGGTCATTGCCTTGGGAACCGCTTTACTCCTGCTTCCGGGATCCTGGCATGGTCCTGCTCCACTCCGTCTTTTGGACGCGTTCTTTACCGCCACGTCCGCGGTCTGTGTCGCTGGTTTGAGCGTAGTGGATCTGACGGTTTTCAGCCCCTGGGGATTGACCGTCATTATGCTCCTGATACAAATAGGAGGATTGGGGATAATCAGCTTTAGCTCTATTCTCCTGACCATTCCTGGCAACCGTCTGGCGATCATGCAGCGGAACACCATCCAGGGCTTTTATATAGACGGTGTGGAATACCGGCCCCGACGGATCGTGCGAAATATCATCGGCTTCACGGTTATCATCGAAGCAGGGGGGGCCCTGCTTTTGTCCCTCTGCTTTAGACAGGCGAAGGTGGAGAACTGGTTTTTTATGGGCCTGTTTCACGCGGTATCCGCGTTCTGTAATGCAGGCATTTCCCCCCTTGCAGGAGGGCTTACGGGCTTTGCGGATCATACCCCCCTGCTGCTCGTACTCATGGCGCTGATCATCCTGGGAGGCCTGGGTTTCATCGTGCTCCAGGACCTCCTGGAAGTATCCATGGCCAAAAAGCAACGCCTCAGCTACCATAGCCGGATCGTGCTGGTGCTCACCGCTATCCTGGTGCTGGGAGGAATGGTCCTGTTCTTTATACTGGAACGGAAGCGGCTGCTGGCCGGGATGGATACCTTTCCAGGCGCCTGGGTTAATGCGCTTTTTCAATCGGTTACCCCCAGGAGCGGCGGTTTTGAGGTGCTGCATCAGAGCCGTTTGAGTCAGCCTTCCAAACTGCTCACCGGTCTTTTAATGCTCATAGGCGGTGCGCCTGGTTCCATTGCCGGCGGTCTCAAGATTACCACGGTGTTTGTGGTGGCGGCGGTCATGTTCCGCAAGCCCGACGGACAGGGGGACATCAAGGTGTTCCATCATCGGTTCACCGCGGAGACCCTTAACAAGGGGGTGCTGTATGTGCTTAAGGCCCTGGCGCTCCTCCTCCTGTGTATCGGGGCGCTGACGGTTTTTGAAGGGCTCCAGGGAAAGTCCCTGGGGGCACTGGTATTCGAGGTGGTTTCCGCGTTCGGGACGGTAGGTCTCACCCTAAGCCTGACCCCGTCCCTGTCTACGGCGGGGAAGCTCATCATCATTGCCGCTATGTTTGCAGGGCGGGTAGGCTTGGTCGCCCTGGCGTTTCCCGTGATAGGCCGCAACAATTACGCCATAACCTATCCAGAGGGGTCGATTCTATTGGGTTGACGCGGTACAGGCAGCGCCACCATTTTAAGGAGAACTATGAAGCAAGTAGCTATTTTGGGGTTAAGCCATTTTGGGAAGAGTGTTTTGGATGAGCTTTTGGAACTCAAGGTGGAAGTTATCATCGTGGATAAGGATCGAAGGGTCATCGACACCTATAAGGATGCTTCCGCAGCCGCAGTGGTGCTGGATGTGCTCAACGTGGAGAATCTGCGGAAGGTCCTCCCCGAATCCACTGACGCGGTGATCATCGACATGGGCGACAGCATTGAAGCATCTATCCTCGCCACCAGTTATTGCGCTAAACTGAAGATCAAGACCATCATCGTTAAGGCCGAAACCGAATCCCACGGGGAAATCCTGGAACTGGTGGGAGCTACCAAGGTGGTATTCCCCAACAAGGAAGCGGCCAAGCGGATTACCCCGCTGCTCTTGTCTTCGGTGCTCCTCAACTATTTCCCGGTGAGTGGGAAACTGGTCATTGCGGAGTTGGAGATTCCCCGCTATCTGGTCGGGAAGACCCTGGTGGAAGCGGGTATCCGCAGCCAGTACAACCTCAACCTCATCTCCCTTCGAGGTCCTGATGAGGAATTCGGCTTGTTTGAGCCGGATATGACCTTTCAGGCCGGGGATATTGGTCTTTTTTCCGGTACTGATGCGGCTCTGGAACATTTTATTGGGTATGCGCCCAAGGATCGAGCCTATAAGAGCATCGCGGAGCAGTTCCTTAACCTATTCCGCCGTTATAAGAGGTGATCAAAAGATGCGAGTTTTTCCTAAATCGTCAAAACTGGATGGGGTGTGTTACGATATCCGGGGACCGGTCTTAAAAGAAGCGAAACGGCTGGAGGTTCAGGGGTTTCATATCTTGAAGTTAAACATCGGCAACCCTGCGGCGTTCGGTTTCAACGCGCCGGAGGAAATCCTCCACGACATCATTATCAACCTCCAAAACGCCCAGGGCTACTGCGATTCCCAGGGCCTGTTTGCCGCGCGGAAAGCGGTGATGCATGATTTCCAGTCCAAGGGGGTTATGGATGTGCAGATCGACGATATCTTCATCGGCAATGGGGTAAGCGAGCTTATCACCCTGGCCATGCATGGGCTGTTGAATACCGGTGATGAGGTCCTCGTTCCCATGCCAGACTATCCCTTATGGACCGCGGCGGTTACCCTCGCAGGGGGTACGGCGGTGCATTATCGGTGTGATGAAGAGGCCGCGTGGAACCCAGACCTCCAGGATATCCGTTCCAAGATAAGCGCCTGTACCAAGGCCGTGGTGGTGATAAACCCCAACAACCCCACCGGCGCAGTATATGACCGGGCTATCTTGGAAGGCATTGCCCGGATAGCCCGGGAACACGAACTCATCCTGTATGCGGATGAGATTTATGACCGCATCGTATATGACGGGGTACCGCCCATTCCCCTCTCCTCGCTGGAGCCGGAGGTGCTTACCGTAACCTTTAACGGCCTTTCCAAGGCGTACCGTTCCGCCGGCTTCCGGGCCGGCTGGATGGTCCTCTCAGGGAATAAGCAGGCCGCAGCCGGGTATATTGCGGGCCTGGAGATACTCTCCAACATGCGGATTTGTTCCAATGTGCCCGCCCAGTACGGCATACAGACCGCCCTGGGAGGTTACCAGAGCATCCGGGACCTGGTGCTTCCGGGAGGCAGACTCAAGGAGCAGCGGGATACGGTGGTCACTATGATCAACGATATCCCTGGTTTACAGGTGATCATGCCCCGCGGAGCGCTGTATTGCTTTCCCCGGATCGACACGAAACGCTTCGGCATCACCGATGATGAGCGATTTGTCATGGATCTGCTGCAGAAACAGCATATTCTCTTAGTCCATGGCACGGGTTTTAATTGGAAGGAACCGGATCATTTCCGCATTGTTTTTCTGCCGGATAAGGAGACCCTGACCGATGCCATGCACCGGATCGCCACGTTCCTGGAACACTATCGGCAAGAATAGAAAAAGCCGAAGCCCCCACCCCCCCACACACAGATCGAAAAAACTACAGCTCGTTATAAAGAAACTCCGTTCCTCTATAACGAGCTGTTGATTCCCTGGATAAAAAACGATGTACCTGGACGTCGACGGACCCAAGGTTCGCTGTACACCGTCTCTTATCATGCTTGAGGCATTACCCTCCCATACTAATTAGTATATCGGCGGCATCTTTTTTGACTTTACTACTTTTTTACTTTTTTTTGATCTATAAGAAAAAAGAAATAAAGACAAATGAGGCTATTCCTAAGGATACACACCGGATTCTACAGATACCGGAGAAAAGGTACGGAGTATTTCAAACCAGACTCATCTGCAAGCAAGCCCGGAAGGCATACGCCGTCATCTCGAATCAAGCCGTTCTCAAGTACAAAAACATTCCCGGTTTAGCTCTGTAAGCTGCTCCGCCGCGGCTTCCGAAAGCAAGCGGTATACGGTGGAGGAACATTCCAGATACCGGGTAAAAGGCACCGATACTGGAATGGCCGCTTCCAAATCCGCGGCGGAGGGTACGAGAAAACCCGCGACATCCTTCACCGGGCTTGCAACAATCTTTCGCTTGATCCCTTCCAGTTCCCGAAGAACGGACTGCCGCAACGGTTGCTCTGCCCCTGGTTTGCATGGCTGTGCCCCCTTACCCGCGATTGCTACGGCCTCATCTGCCAGGGTTCTAACCGTGGTAAGCCCTTCCCGCAATTCCCCCAGGGCCGCCTCGTAACGGGCCGCTCGCTCCCGCGCCTGATCCGGCTGCATAAAATCATCCTGTACCTGGGAAAAAGCTGCGGCAAGACGTCGGTCTATTTCCTCCCGCTGTTCCGGCAGGGCGAGGAGTTCCTCCTCGGAAGCGGTGATCAAGCCGGACAGGGCTAGTCCTTCCCCGGAAAGCCGGTAATTCCGGAGTTCCGGCGTATGGTGGAACCGGTTTTCAAACCAGGCGGCGTACAGGGCAAGCCGCTGATCCGTTAGAACCCGGCTTCCGTCCGCCGCTGCAGCCCAGAAGGGATTTCCGTCCCTCAGCGCCCTAAAAGAACGGGTCTCCGCAGGGATCAACCGAGTCGATTCCCCATGGGCCAATTCCTCAAAACGGGCGCCCCTATAGTGCGTTTTGAACCCGGGGAAGGCAAGGTCCAGCCCGGCAATCCAGATGGCCGATGATCCGAGGGTCCGCGCGAAGTCCCAGGCAGTGGTTGCCACCGAGCCTCCCGCGCCGAGACGACCCTTGGGATCAAGACGCGCTTCGATAAAGCTGCCTATGGGGTACAGGGAGGCACAGAGAAAGGCCTGGGCCGCCGGAATCCGCAGTACCTGAGGATATACCGAAGATTCAGCGATGAGGCAGGTCTTATGCAGGGAAATACGGTCCAAATGCCGGGCATTCCAGTATTGAGGGTCTACCACCACGGCAAAATCCGGTGCAACCCCCGCCTCCTGGAAGAGCCGCAGGGCCGTATCCACCGCCACCACAACGCACCGTGTACGGATCGCCTGCAAGATAGGGATGACCCGGTCCAGAGAAGGACCTGCTGCGGCGAGAAAGATGGGGATGTGCGGTGCCGCCACGCCTGCCAGACGGCCTATTCCCGGCAGATCCCGGATAGCCTCTCGGTTGCGGGCGCTGTTCCGTACCCAGCGCTTGCCAAAACGCCGGAGCGTAGCCTGGTTGACCGCATCCTTGGAGGTCCAGACCCGAATATGCCGTTCCACCCCGGCGTACCAATCCGGGTCAAGCTGCATGAGTCCGCGGTTTCGGATAAGCTCCGGCGCGGCTTTCCCTCCCGGAACCTGGGTTTCACAAAAGTGAAGCGCCCCGGTAATCCCCTCTTCCGCTCCTCCCAGGACAAAGATGATGGAGGATGCCGAAAGCAGCAAACGGAGGTCTCTCGTTTCCAGGGCCTTCCGCAACACCGCTCCATGACGCTCAACTATGATGATGGGTTGGCGGGCGGTCTTATCCTTTTTTTCTAATTTTTCTGACTTTTCTGACTTTTCTGACTTTTCTAAGGTTTCTAAAGACGCTTCCGCTGCATATCCCAAGCCAAAACCTAAGATGATGCGGGGGCCTGAGCCGCTCAGAGTCTCCGCAAGACGTTGGGCTTCTCGTCGGGGATCCCGCCGGGAATGGATGGAACGATCCTGGATGATCAGGGTTGGATCCCCTGACGCGGCGGTTTCTACCCGCATATCCCCTTCATCCCAGGGCGCAGGGGTACTCAGGTGTTCCGCTAGACCGGGAAACTTTTCCTGTATGATGCGGCTATTGCGCTCCCAATAGTTCATGGGTCCCTCCTATTCCAGCTCCAAAATGATGGTGGTATCTGCGCGCAAGGGCGTTCCCGGAGGAGGACTTTGCCGTTTGACCCAGCCGTCTCCCTTCATTTCCAGGTGCAGATCATCCCGGAGCAGGAGGGGGAGGAGTTGGCGTTTCGCATAACCGGTAAAATCCGGTACTTTGCCTTCGATGACGGGGATCTGCTCATAGGGCAGGGCAATGGAACCGGAATGATTCACCTGGGAATTTCTCCCTCGGGGGATCCCCAGGTAATCCACCAGAGCTTCGGCGGCTTGCCGTATGGGAGGCGCGGCGATACGGCCCCCCAGATAGGATTCTCCCTGGGGTTTTACGATGACGATGTACAAAACCAGCGAGGGCGCTTCCGAGGGGAGCAGGACCATACAGCTGGCAATAAAGTCGGAACTGGAATACGCACCGGTGGCGGGATCCACGACCTGGGCAGTACCGGTCTTGACCGCTAAGGATATATCCTCCACATTGGCCCGCCACCCCGTACCGGTAATGGAGGTAACATCCGTCATATAGGAGCGCATGACCTGGGCGGTCTCTGGTTTGAGAACCCGTCGGGGCGTACTGGGATTAAAAGGCTGTTCTGTTTTTCCATCGCTGGAGCGGATCCGGGACACGATCCGGGGAGGCACCAGAATGCCGTCGTTAGCCACTGCGGTAGCGGCCTGAAGCATCTGGAACGCGGAGACCGATAGTTCCTGGCCCATGGCGATGGTTGGTTTAGACCGGTCGGACCATCGATCCACCGAACGGAAGAACCCGGCGGTTTCCCCTGGATTTCCGGTCCCAACCCGGGAGCCAAATCCGAAATTCTGGAGCAGCCCATAAAAAGCTTCCGCCCCCAGCCGGTCCGCGGCATAGGCTGCCCCGGCATTGCAAGAGTACCGGATGATGTCCCGGGCGTTCACCCTCCCATGGGCGGCAAGGCAATTGATGACGATCCGTTCCCCCAGGTTCGTAACCCGCTCATAGCGGCCGTTACAGGTAAAGACGCTGTTTCCGGTAATGGCCCCTGAATCCATAAGCGCGGAAAGGGAAAATATCTTGAACACCGAACCAGGTTCGTAGGCCCAGATCGCAGGCCGGTTCATCCGGCTTAGCTCATCGGAAGCCTGCAGGGTATTGGGATTGAAACCCGGTGCAGAGGCGGAACCCAGAATATCCCCGGTGCGGGGGTCCATGGCCATGAGCATCACCGCTTCGGCCTTATTATCCGTTAAGGTTTGGGCGGCTATCTTTTCCAGGATATACTGTACGTTAGCATCAATGGTCAGGATCACCTGATTCCCGTTCCGCTCCGCATTGGGGGCGAGTTCCGATTCAAAGGCATATTCAATCCCCTCAAGCCCAATGCCTTCATCCCCCACAAAGCCAATGATCTGGCTTGCCAGGTTGCTTTCCGGATAGATGCGGCCTACAATAGGCTCAATATTGACCCCTCGGGGCTGCTGGGATTCGATTTTCTGTATGGTAGACTGGTCCACCTGCTTTTTAAGGTAGATAAAATCACTGGAAGCAGCGGTAATGCGCCGGCTGATTTCATCGGCGGAAATGTCGAGGATAGGTGCCAGGGTCTGGCTCAAGGCTTCCAGGTCGAGTATTTCCGGTCGCCACACGCTGATATTGGCCAACTTGGTCTGCATGGCAAGAATACGGTCGTTTCTGTCCAAAATGGCCCCCCGTTCGATATAGGGTTTGGCGATTATAAGCTGTTCCGAGGTATCCTGATGGAGCATCAGCAGAGCATACCGGATCACTAAGCTCAGGCTTACCACGGCAAAGAGGAAAAAGACCACCCAAAACCGCCGGTAAATGATACGCCCCTGATCATAGCGGTTTTGAGGGGAGGACCCTTCTTTTTTTTCACGCCCCCTTCTGCCTGTCCTTCCCGTGGTAGTAACCATTAAATTCCTACAACTTTGCCGAGAATATTATGCACCGGAATGGGACCGTAGGAACGAGAATCGTAAGAGTGGAGGCGGTTATCCCCTAAGGCAATGAATGTATGGTTTACCATAAGCCCCGCGCACCGTTTTACCACCAGGTCCCTGCTGGGGGTATAAAAGATCACCACATCCCCCTGCTTGGGCATACCCCACCACAAAAGATAGCGGTCGGACCAGGGAAACCGCAGTCCGTAGGCCAGCTTATTTACCACGAGTATGGAACCCGGTTTAAGCGCTGGCGTCATGGACTGTCCTTCGGTAATCATAAAATCAAACAAAAAAAGCTTTAGGAGCAAGGCAATGAACAATGCTCCTCCAATGGCCCTTCCGGTTTCGATGGATGTATTATTTTCCATACTGTGATCCATAATAGTATAATCATTCCCCGGTCTTATGTCGATAAATGAGCTATGACGAATGATTTAATCGTTCAGCAATACATTACTCGTCGTAAACCGCCTGCTCCTCCGGTCCAGACTAAGACTTCTAAAGCCCCGGTGTATACTTCCCGGTATAGTGTACCTTCGGTACATACTACCAATGTATTAGTAATCGAGCAAATTAAACAGAAACCTGCGCCGTTGCAACGATATCATAAACAAAAGGAGCAGTTTATGCTACCGGCCTCTTCTGTACCGCGCAGTTCCCGGAGAACCACTGCTGCTTCCGGCTCGGTAAAGGCGGCAGCGGAGGGACCGGTACAGGAGCAGCGGTCGGCAATCACGCTGCTTTTGCCGATCCTTGCCATAAGCGGGTTCTTACTTTTTATTCTGCTCTCACTAAACTGGTCAGAGCGTCCTTTGAGCGCCCTGTTTCCCTGGGGGAGGGCGTATCGTTTAGAACCAGGGGTAGATAGGGGGATCCGGCAAAATATGGCGTCCTACGCAGGGCTGTCTACTCCGGCTGCGACCACGCCCGATGAGATTATTCCCCTGAATTTGGTAGAAACCTTTGCATGGGAATCCTATAAAGTGAAGAAGGGAGATTCTGTCTCCAAGATCGCCGCGAATAATGCCCTTTCTATTGATGCGATCATTGCCTCTAATTATATTTCTAATGCCCAGGTCCTGCGGGAAGGAGAGGTGTTGCGTATTCCCAATATGGACGGTATTCCCTATACCGTGAAACCGGGGGATTCCTTGAGTAAGATTTCCAGCGCTATGGGAGTTCCGTTGGAAGTCATCTTGGACGCAAATGATATTCAGAGCGAGACCCTGAAAGCGGGGAAGGTGCTTTTTATTCCCGGCGCCAAGATGCGGGGGGAAGATCTCAAGCTTGTCCTGGGAAACACCTTTATCTATCCGATTCGGGGACGGCTTACCTCTCCCTTTGGGTGGCGGAACGATCCTATCAGCGGGGTGCGGCGGTATCATGCGGCCTTGGATCTCGCCGCGGCTATGGGAACGCCGATAAAAGCCGCCATGGATGGCCGGATTTCCTCGGTGGGGCTTAATTCCGTGTATGGTAAGTACATCATTATTTCTCACGCGAACGGCTATCAAACCATGTATGCACACATGAGCGCTACTTCGGTGAGTCAGGGCTCGATGGTATCCCAAGGCGCAAAAATCGGGGAAGTGGGCAGTACGGGGTACAGTACCGGACCTCATCTCCATTTTGCCATTTATAAAAATGGCCGGGCGGTTAATCCGCTTGATTTTCTTAAATCGTAAACTCTACAATGGAGCAGGATGTACGGAGCAGCGTACAGAGAAAAAAGATCTACCACAGGGTCAGCCGAGGCGGTTGTATGCCGGTGTATCACGACTGATCTGATGCGGAGGGGTATGCAGAAATTAGTATTGATCCTTATCGCGTTCATTGCGCTGGTGACGTTTATCAGGGCTTTTGATAGGGAAGATGTGGAAGTGGCTGAAAGCGTTGCAGGCAGTTCCCTACCGGTTTTTGAGCAGCGTGTCGAAGACCGGTAAGAAAAGGGTATTTTTATACCAAAAGTATCTTCCCTATCCTTGTAGCTTCAGGCGGGATGGAGTATAATTAGGCTATGATTTGCAATACAGGATCCGTGATACTTTCTGATAATATATCGTTTGAATCCATGTTGGATCAAACCTGCGAACGATTATGGGGGAAAAAAGTACAGTATGCCCTGCGGCGAATCCAGGAACTGGATGCTGATTTACAGGGTATAGAACAAGAACTGGACGCGTTTTTATGTCAGCAGGCTACCAGGCATACCGACTGAAGCGCTCCAGAGGGTTCACTTTTAAAATAAGGAACGGAAAAAGAGCCTGATTGAATCCCAGAACCGTTTAAAGAAGCTGCCCCGTGCTACTTCATGGGCGCTCAGCAAGGGGATCCGCCGGAGTTCCCCCTGGGCATCCGAAAGCACGAGGCTGCCCACAAAGACGCCTTGTGGAAGCGGCGCGAGAATGGTAGGGGTCAGTGCTATTTCCCAGTGAAGCGCTTCCCCACGAGTGCGTAAGGTGGTAAATTCCAATGCCTCCGCAGGGGTGATTTCGACGAAGTCTTCTTTCCCCTTCCATACCCGGATGGGCGGAAGCGGATCCAGCGTGGGTCTGAGGGTCTTGTAGTGTTCAAAAGCCCAGGTGAGCAGTTTAATCCCATCTTCGTCCCGGATTCGAGCTCCCCGGTACACTGCCGGAGCACCGAGGATGACCGCGATAAACCGAGTTCCCTCCCGTTCTGCGGTAAGGGCGATATTGTACCCTGCCTCGTCTATATATCCGGTTTTTAAGCCGTCTGCTCCGGGGAAGGTGGTCAAAAAGCTGTTGTGGTTGTACTGTACGATAGTACCGGGCTTTGACTGGTATCGTTCCGCCACATTTTCCCTCCGGGGATAGGCGAATTCCTTGACCGAATGATAATCCCCTAAGGTTTCTGGGTGCAGATGGAGGTATTCCCGACAAAACAGGGCAAATTCCACCGCAGTAGTGAAGTTATCTTCCGAGATTCCCGAAGGCTCTACAAAATGGGTTTGTGACAGTCCCCAGCGCTGCGCTTCCTGATTCATGCGCTGGACGAAGTCAGCGACCGTGGGGGCAAATCTGAGAGCCACCGCCACCGCCGCATCATTGCCCGAAGGAATGGCAAGCCCCAAAAGCAGATCCCGGAGGGTTACGGTCTGCCCAGGGCCAAGAAACATGAGGCTCGACCGGGGCGGCTGATTGACCGCCCAGCTTTCCCGCGGGAGGTTCACCACCTCATCCAGGGAGGCGTTTCCTTGGGCAACTTCAGCGAGAGCTATATGGATGGTCATGAGTTTTGCCAATGAAGCCGGGGGAATCACGTCGTCCCCATTCTTGATATAGAGGAACGTACCGGTAGCCGCATCCATGAGCGACGCCGCGCGGGAACTGAGCTCCGGCATGTCCAGGACGGGGCTTTGGGCAAACAAGGAACAACAGAACACGATCCGGGGGAGGATCAAAACAATGGATTTCATCGGGTTAGGCATTAAGATTTAGAATTCCGCTTGGCCTACTGCCCGGGGATAGGGGATCACATCCCGAATGTTTACCATCCCGGTAACATACTGGATGAGCCGTTCAAAGCCCATACCAAAACCAGCGTGGGGGACTGTGCCGTAGCGCCGAAGGTCGAGGTACCACCCGTAGTCTTCGATTTTCATACCCAATGCACGCATCCGTTGTTCCAGGCGGGTGAGGTTCTCTTCCCGCTGAGAACCGCCGATGATCTCCCCGAGCCGGGGGACCAGCACATCCATAGCCCGAACGGTTCGCTCGTCATCGTTCAGCTTCATATAGAAGGCTTTTATCTCCTTAGGGTAATCCGTTACAATCACCGGCCCGCCTGCGACGTGTTCGGTGAGGAATCTTTCATGTTCGCTCTGGAGATCAGCGCCCCAGCAGGGCTTGAAGGTAAAACGGGAGGCGTTTTTTTCCAGGACTGCCACCGCATCGGTGTAGCTGATAGGGGTGAACCGGGAATCAATCACCCCTTGCAACGTAGCGGTAATACCCTTTTGGATCCGGGCATCAAAAAAGGCAAGGTCTTCCGCACAGTCCCGTAACACCAGGGTGAAGAGGAATTTGAGGAATGTCTCCGCCAAGTCCATGGTACAGGCTAAATCCGCAAAGGCCACTTCCGGTTCAATCATCCAAAACTCCGCGAGATGCCGGGTGGTGTTCGAGTGTTCCGCCCGGAAGGTCGGCCCGAAGGTGTAGACCCGTGAGAGGGCAGTGGCGTAGGTTTCCGCTTCAAGCTGGCCTGAGACGGTAAGATAACTGGGTTTGCCGAAAAAGTCCTCCCGATAATCCGGGTCCTTGCCGGATTGGGCGAGGGCCTTGAGGTCCAGGGTCGTAACCTGAAACAGCGAACCTGCCCCTTCCGCATCGTTCCCGGTGATGATGGGGGTATGGACGTAGTGAAAACCCCGTTCTTGAAAGAATTGATGCACCCCGAAGCTCAACCGGCTCCGTACCCGGGCCACCGCGCCGAAGGTGGCGGTTCTTGCCCGGAGGTGGGCAAGCTCCCGCAAGAATTCCAGGGAATGACGTTTTTTTTGCAGGGGATAGGTTTCCGCAGGGGCATCTCCGATAAGCTCAAGTGCGAAGGCCGCGACTTCCACATCCTGACCTGAAGCAGGGGAAGGTACCAGGCGGCCATGAATCGCTACGGAACTGCCGGTGGACAAGGTCCCCAGGATCGCTTCCGTAGAGGGGCTCAGCCGGGCATCGCTTCCCCGGTCGAAGGTACACTGGATGCCTCCAAAAGAGGAGCCGTCGTTCACTTCTACAAAGGTACGGTTTTTAAGTTCCCGTTTCGTTCTAACCCAGCCGCGGATAGTAATGTCCTGGGATTCCGCAGGGAGGTTTACCACGTCTTTAATAAGAGGAAAGAGCATGGTTCTATAGTACCCGGTTAAGCGGTGCTTAGCAAGTACAAGAATTCCCGTAACCCCCAACCGCCCTCAGTCCGTGATGCGGTCCATGAGACCTGGGTGATCCTGAGTTTGCCGTAATTCGTTAACGACGTGCGGCGCAGGATAAACGCATAGAAAAAGTAAGGGGGGTGAGGGGGGCTTTTTTCTAAGGCCCTCCGCTTTTCTTCTCTTTATTTCTATCGCATAGGCCGCAGGCCGCACCACGTCCGGCTCGTTCCGTAGGAACGGCCTGCTCGGTTTTTTCTCTATGAAGGCCGCAAGGCAGGAATAAGGAATTATGCAGTTCTATGCATTTATCCTGCTCTGGTGCAGCTACCCCTTAATAAAGAAACCCATAATTCGCGTCATTCGCGGTTATATGCGCTGGCCCTATCTTACACCTGAATTGCCAGCCGCTGCTGGTCTGTGCTATGATTGGTCCATGTGTATTTTTAAGTGGCGCATGCGCGCTCCCCAATGGAGGAGCCGCTTCCTTCCTGTCCTGGGCATGGGCGCATGCTTGTTGGTATGGATGGCTGAAACCGCTGTTTCCGCACCGGCTGATACAGCCTTGGGAAACGGCCTCTTTGCCCGGATCAGTACCTCAAAAGGGGATATGGTGGTCCGCCTGGAATATCAGAAGACCCCCCTCACGGTCTGTAACTTTGTTGCCCTCGCGGAAGGTACCATGAAGACCGGAAGAAGTGGTCGTTTCTATGACGGCCTCACCTTTCATCGGGTTATTGATAACTTCATGATCCAGGGCGGTGACCCCTCAGGAAACGGCAGCGGCGGTCCGGGCTATCGTTTCCCTGATGAAATCGTTCCCACCCTCAAACATGACGGGCCAGGGGTACTATCCATGGCAAACGCAGGACCGGGAACCAATGGGAGTCAATTCTTCATTACCCACGTTAAAACCCCCTGGTTGGACGGGAAGCATACGGTCTTCGGCAGAGTGGTACAGGGTCAAAACGTGGTCAATGCCATAAAACAGGGAGACCGAATAGCGCGCATCACGATTATCCGTAACGGCCCTGAAGCCCAGGCATTCAAAGCGGATCAGGCTGCATTTGACCAACTGCTGAAAGAAGCCGCTGCCGCGGCTACTGGAAAGGCCCAAGCAAAGCGGAATGCGGATCTTGCCCAGATTAAGAGCAAATATCCCAATACCAGCCTTTCCCCATCGGGAATCTACTACACTATTCAAAAAGAAGGAAATGGAACCAAACCCGCACGGGGGAATACCGTGGCCCTGACGTATAAGGGAATGCTTCTTTCAGGTAAGGTCTTTGACGGCTCAGACTTCCACGGCGGGCCGCTGGAATTCCAGGTTGGTCTGGGTAAGGTCATCCCGGGCTGGGAAGAAACCGTGCTGGATATGCAGCTTGGGGAGAAACGGCTCGTGGTGATTCCGCCGGAACTGGCCTACGGTGAACAGGAGGTGGGAAACGGTTTGATTCCCGCGAACAGCTTCCTGGTTTTCGAGATGGAACTGGTACGGATCCGCTAGGGGCCAGAGCACATGCAACAAGTCCGGGGGGCCGAAAGGTCCTCCAACCCCATGCGAAGAGTAAGCATGATGCCTTGGCTGCTTATGTGCCTCGGCTTAACCGCCTGTCTCAAGCCACCCCCCGCTCAATCGGAGTTCGTACTAGGAACGGTTTGTACCATCAATCTCTACGAGCAAGGTTCCGCCCGCATCTACGATGCAATCTTCTCTCGCCTCCATGAAATTGAACAAACCATGAGCGCTTCCCTAGCCGGCGCCCCCCTGGACCGGATCAACCAAAACGCCGGTATAGCCCCGGTCCCGGTCCCGGCGGACCTCATCGCGGTACTGGACACCGCCCTAGGCTACGCGGAATTAAGCGACGGCGCCTTTGATCCTACCGTATACCCCTTGGTAAAACGCTGGGCCATCGGCTCGGAAGATCCCCACCTTCCCCAGGAGGCTGAAATCCAGGAAGCCCTCTCCCTCATCAACTGGCGGGATGTGGTCATTGACCGGGAGGCAGCTACGGTATTCCTGCGAAGATCCGGTATGGCTCTGGATCTGGGGGCCATTGCCAAGGGCTACGCCGCAGATGAAGCGGCCCGGCTCCTGCAAAACGCCCGGATCAAGCGGGCTATCATCGATCTGGGGGGCAATATATTCGCCTATGGCACAAAACAGGAATCCGGTTTGCCCTGGCGTATCGGCATCCAGAATCCCCTGGATACCCGGGGAACCTATCTCGGCATCCTGGCGGTCCGGCATAAGAGCATCGTAACCTCCGGAGTGTACGAGCGATACGCGGAAATCAACGGCCAGCGCTACCACCACATCCTATCCACCCGGGACGGCTACCCCGTGCGTAACGGCCTGCTCTCGGTAACGATCATCGCGGATCGTTCCATTGACGCGGACGGGCTTTCCACTGCCGCGTTTGCCCTGGGTTACGAACAAGGCCGGACCTTAGTTGAGGCCATCGACCAGGCCGAGGCAATTTTTGTCTTCGAGGATAAGCGTATCCGCGGCACCCCCGGAGCCTTGGCAGGGTTTACCTTGAACGATACCCAGTTCAACCTGGCGGAATGAGCATCTCTTGAATGAGTCTCCATCGTGCGGCGAATGGTATTTGGCTCTTCTTGCTTTTAGTTTCTATCCCCCAAACCAATTCGATAGCCAAGCCCTCCCCATACGGAAACGCGGTGTTGAACATCAAGGATTGAAAAAGACCTGTCCCTGCTGCGGTACCTGGAATGCGGAAGATTTCCCCGGGCATATAAAAGCACCGGTACCATACGGACTGAGCGTTACGGGCATGATAACTGTGGGTATACCAGTATCTGCCGTACCGGCGCATCACGGATTTATTCGGCAGCGAGTTGCCCAGCATCGGGAGATAGCGGAACAGCATCATACGACCGTGTATTTTGCTGACTCTCATTCGCCGTGGCAGCGGGGGCGAATGAGAACATGAACGGGCCTATCCGGTTCTTTTTTCCCCAAGGAACCGATTTTAGGAATGTTTCGGAAGAAGCGTTACAACACGTTGTTTCTTTGATAAACAACCGTCCGCGTAAATGCCTTGGGTGCTTGTCTCTGGTCGAGTTTTTAGCCTCCAAGTGTTGCGTTTGACTTGACAATCTACCCCCGGATGAAAGAGACGATAAAAGAGGCGCTGGAACTGAAGCGGCGGATGACGGGGTGGATTATGAACGGCTGCCGCCCGAAGCCGGGCGCATAGAAGCACGTACGGAGCGGTTATTGAACGTGGAGGAGGGCAGTTTCAGCGGAAGCTCCAGGCGTTTATCAGGCGGCTTAGGAAATGGGGCGGGAGCATAGTTCCATTGCTGCATTACGAGGAAGTCCCTGTGGATAACAACGGTTTAGAACGGGGGATAGGCACCGTAAAGGTCAAGAGGAAGATTTGGGGGCAATTGAGAACTCCGAGAGGC
>JAISPY010000179.1 GCA_031274565.1 Treponema sp. | reverse complement strand
CGTAAATTTTACTGGTCAAAATCCGGCGATGAGATTCTTCGAAAAATCAATAAACACAAGTCGGGTATTTCACAAACATGAGTATTACACTACACTAGGTATGATTTTTACTCCGCCGTACCCCAAGGATATAGCTTCGCTGGCTAAAAATATACGTTTTTGTTTTTCGTTCAACAACGGTAATACGCTTCCTATGTGCTCTGAAAGTTCACTGTACTTTTCTTCGGCAATCATATGGTCATACCTCCATTTGGATGATATAACCATTCTGATATATTTGTTGAACTATTTCAAGTTATATTTTAACAGTTCCTTAATCGTCCCGGTTCGGATTATCCAGAGGACTTTTTCTAGAAGCCCCCGCATTACTGCTATCTTGAACGAGGGAACATTAGGTAAACTTGCGTTTAAGCAGGGCCAGTACATCCTCGGCTTCGGCGGCGCTTTGCAGCAGGCTTGGAGCTGTATGGTATTCCACCAGGTGGGGGGGAATCTCCGCGAGAAAGGGCGAAGGGCTGCACTCCACCGTGCTCTGGAGACGCCGGCGCTTGAGGCAACTGGAGATGACGAGCTTGTCCCGGGCCCGGGTGATGGCCACGTAGAAAAGACGCCGCTCCTCTTCCAGGTCCCCTTCCCCGGCTTCAAGGCTCCGGGCGTGGGGGATGATGCCGTCTTCCGCTCCGGCGATGAACACCACGGGAAATTCCAGTCCCTTGGCCGCATGGATGGTCATGAGGTTCACCTTGCCCTTATCCGCATCCTCCGTACCGTCGTCCCGGGTGATGAGGCTTATCCGGTTGAGGTAGGGGTAGAGGGTGGGGTCCAGATTGTCTGGATCATGCTCCCAGTGGGCGATGGACTCGATGAAAGAACTGATATTGGCGAATTTCCACCGGGCCGCCTGCTCGTGCTTGCTGAATTCCGTTATCAGGTACCCCCAATAATCAATATCATCCACCAAGGCCCGAACCTTTTGAGAAAGCCCCCGCTTCCCCAGGATGGCTTCCTTGTGTTTTTCGATGAGGCTCATAAAAGCATCCACATCGGCGTTGTCCGTTTCCTGGAAGCTCTGGTCGCCGAAGGTATCCCGGGCATAGCGGAGCGCGGTCATGGCATTCCAGAGGGAGGACTGGTTCTGCCGGGCCAGTTCGGAGAGGGCCGCCACGGTGGTTTTACCGATACCCCGCCGGGGAGTGTTGATGATCCGCAGGAGATTCACGTCGTCATCGGTATTGGCAATGACCCGCAGGTACGAGAGGATGTCCTTGATCTCCTTGCGCTGGAAGAAGCTGGTTCCCCCGGAAACCCGGTAGGGAATATTCTCCGCTAGGAATGCCTCTTCAATGCTCCGGGTCAAGGCATTGGTCCTGATGAGCACCCCGAAATCATCATACCGCAGCCCCTCCCGGAGGCGAAGCTGCTTGATCTCCGCGGCGATGAGGTCCGCCTCTTGGCTTTCGTTTTCAGGGGTACAGATCTCGATGGGCTTCCCGCCACCATTCCCGGACCAGAGGGTCTTCTCCTTCCGATTGGTATTGTTGGAGATGACCCCATTGGCCGCTTCCAGGATGGTGGTCGTGGACCGGTAGTTCTGCTCCAGGGTGATCTCCAGGGTTCCCGGGAAGTCCATCTCGAACCTGCGGATATTCTCGTAGTTGGCCCCCCGCCAGGAGTAGATCGACTGGTCATCGTCGCCTACTACACAGACGTTTTGCTCGGTTTTTTCTATCCGGTCCGCTAGGAGCCGCATGAGCCGGTACTGGGTGAGACTGGTATCCTGGAATTCATCCACCATGATGTACCGGTACCGTCGGCGGTATTTTTCCAGCACCTCCGGGTAGCGCTCAAAGAGTTCAATGGGGATGACCAAGAGATCCTCAAAATCCAGGGCGTTGAAGATCTTGAGCCGCTGCTGGTACTCCTCATACACCGGCTCAAAGGCATCATTGGCCCCGGATCCCCACTGGAGGCGACCTATCTTCACATTGGAAAAGAGCTGCCCCAGGGCATAGAGGTCCACCCCTTCCGGGGAAAGTCCGCATTCCCGGAGGCTGTCCTTGATGAGCTGCATCCTATCGGTTTCATCGTAGATGGAAAAATTCTTCCGATAGCCCAGGCGCTCGATCTCTTCCCGGAGGATCTTCACCCCAAAGGAATGAAAGGTACTCACGGTTAGGTTCTGCAGCTTCTTCCGGGTGAGGGCCTTGACCCGCTCTGCCATTTCCCGAGCCGCTTTATTGGTGAAGGTTAGGGCAAGGATCGCGGACTGGGGAATGCCTTGTTCCAACAAGTAGGCGATACGGCAGGTGATGACCCGGGTCTTCCCCGATCCTGCGCCGGCGATGATGAGTACCGGCCCCTGGATCGCCTGGACCGCTTGGAGCTGGGGGGGGTTTAACGGTTCCGCGTCCTTTTCATCGGCGTAAAGCCGGGCCTTACCCCTGGCCATGGGTAGGTTCCGGCAGGTTCAGGAGGGCCGCCAAGCGCCTGCCTGCCTTTCCCCGGTGGCTTACCCGGTTCTTTTCCGCCTCCTCAAGCTCCGCCGCGCTGCGGCCCAGTCCGGGGATATAGAGGAGGGGGTCATAGCCGAAGCCGCCTGCTCCCCGGGCTTCCCGGAGGATCTCCCCCTCTAGGGTTTCTTGGACCGCATAGAAGCGATCCGGGCTGAACAGCGCTACCAGGGCGCACACGAACCGGGCGCTCCGCTGGGGTGTATCCTCCAGTTCGTGGAGGAGCAGGGCATTACGGTCTTCGGCGCTCAAGGCTTTGCCTTCCGCCGCGCCGTACCGGGAGGAATAGACCCCGGGCCTTCCGTCCAGGGCGTCCACGCAAAGCCCTGAATCGTCGGCAATGACCGGTTCCCGGAGGATCCGGTAGAGGGCCTTGGCCTTGATGAGGGCGTT
>JAISPY010000122.1 GCA_031274565.1 Treponema sp. | reverse complement strand
AGAAGTATGACGTCTATGTCTATCAAGCCCACTCCGCTGAGCAATCCCGGTGAAGCGGACTCCCCAACCGCGTGTCCGCCGGGAAGGTTTCTGCTTGGGGGTACCGTGCTTCTGGCTTTTGGAACAGCCTGAGGGGGCGCTTGTTTTTTATACCCCTTGCGGTGGGTTTAGTCAAGTATTTTTTTACTTTATTTATCCAGGGAAAAAAGGGGATCGAGAAAAAACGCGCCCCGCAAGGGCGTTATGGGTTTATCCTGTAATTCCCGGCAATGGTTTTGACCACCCGAATCACCCGTTCAACCTGGTCGCGCTGCATCCCCGCCCAGATAGGAAGGGAAATAATCCGCTGAAAACGCTGCATAGATTCAGGAAAATCCCCCGCAGTAAGGTGATACCGGTTTTGGTAATAGGGCATACTATGCAGGGGAATGAAGTGTACTGAAACCCCTATCCCGGCGGCTTGGATCTTCTCGATAAAGGCGTCCCGGGAAAGGGAAAGCCCTTTCAGGTTCAGTTGCAAAGGGTACAGGTGCCGGGCATCCCCCGGACCAGTGGGGGGCAGGGAAAAACATGCTACATCCTGAAAGGCCGCGTCATAGGCCGCGGCAATCTGCTTCCGCATCTCCAACAGTTCCCCTGCCCGCGCAAGCTGCACCCTGCCTAAGGCGGCCAGGATGTCCGGCAGGTTGTATTTATACCCTGCGGCTACTACCTCGTAGTACCACGAAGCTTTCGTATCGGTGTAGCGGTTCCATACGCTCCGGTCTATGCCGTGGGAACGCATCAGGGCGATCCGGTCGATGATTTCCTTGTCCCGACTTACCACCATACCCCCTTCCCCGGTGGTGATGGTTTTAGTGGCATAAAAGGAAAACACCCCCACGTCGCCGATGGTTCCTGCCCAGGAACCGGCCCTGAGTTGGGAGGGAAAGGCATGGGCCGCATCTTCAATCACCTTGAGGCCGTACCTGCGGGCAATGTCCATGATGGCGTCCATATCACAGGGAAGTCCGCCGTAATGAACCGGAATCACTGCCTTGGGGGCGCCCTGGGGACCAAAACCGCCCGGAGCATCCCGCTGGGGATAGGCGCAATCGCCCCTAACCAGCCGGGCTAAACAGGCTTCCAAGGCATGAGGGTCTATATGAAAGGTCCCAGGGGCAATATCGACGAAGACCACTTCAGCCCCTAAGTAGCGGACGACTTCCGCGGTAGAGACAAAGGTATAGGCAGGGACCAGCACCAGGTCTCCCGCCCGGACCCCGCAGGCTTCCAGGGCAAGATGCAGACCACTGGTGGCGGAGTTTACCGTAAGACTCCTCAGGGGATTGTATCCGGATGGCGGTCCGTGGGGGCCTTCAAGAAACTCGGTGAATTCTTTTTCAAAGGCCAGGGCTTCCCCGCCGGTGGTGAGCCAGCCCGAACGGAGCACCCGCAGTACCGCTTCCTCTTCGGCTGTTCCGATACAGGGGCGGGCAAAGGGCAGATCAACATTATTCCGGGACATAACTGGGAATCGCCTCCTTGAGTATCCTACGCAGCCGGTGATGGTCCCGGTACACCGCCGGGTTTTCCGGATCAAAACAGCAGATAGGCCGCAGTTGTCTCATTATATCCTGTATCGCTATTTCCTGGGGCTTTTTCTGTTCCACCTGGAGAATCCGGTTATATGCCGTATGAGCAGGCAGTTCATCCGCCCCCCAGAGTTTTTCCCCCAGCCGTTCTCCGGGACGGAGACCCACATATTCGATTTTGATGTCCTCCTCTGGTTCAAAGCCGTAGAACCGGATCATCTGCTCCGCCATATCCCGGATCCGCACAGGTTCGCCCATGTCCAGGAGGTAGAGATTCCCGTTCTCCCCCACTCCCCCGGCTTTCAGTACCAGGGAACAGGCCTCCGGGATGGTCATAAACCAGCGCCGCATCTCCGGATGGGTTACGGTTACCGGGCCGCCCTTTTCAATCTGCTGCTGAAAGAGGGGCATGATGGAGCCTCGGGAACCCAGGACATTGCCGAACCGGACCACCATGAAATGGGACCGCCCTGAACCGGAAGGCCCAAGCAGGGCTGCGGCGGTCTCCTGGCGAGCTTCTTCGAGAACCAGCCGCTCGCAGAGGTACTTGGACACCCCGTAAACCGATACGGGTTCCACTGCTTTGTCCGTGGTGATGTGGACGAACCGCTTTACCCGCTGCTTCCGGGCTGCGGCGATGAGATTAGCCGTACCAAAGAGGTTGTTTTCGATAGCTGCCACGGGGTTTTCTTCCATCAGGGGTACATGCTTGTGGGCAGCGGTGTGGAACACCACATCTGCCTTGAGGCGCTCCAGGATATACTGCATATACTCCTGGTCTTTGAGTTCCCCGATGATGGGTACCAGGGTCGCCTTTTCACCCACCCCTTCATCCTGGAGGAGTCTGAGTTCCCGGTCAATCTGATAGATAGCATTTTCCCCATGCCCAAACAGATAGAGCCGTGCGGCTCCGCCGGAAAGGAGCTGCCGGCAGAGTTCGCTGCCGATAGAACCGCCTGCGCCGGTAACCAGGACCCGTTTGCCCCGCAGGTACGCAAGGCTTTCTTTCAGGTTTACCGTTATCGGAGTACGTCCTAAGAGGTCCTGGGGATCGATGGAACGGGTCTGGATGAGGTGGGCGTCCCCTTCGAGGATCTGGGAAATCCCCGGCAAGATCCGGATCCGCTGGAAACCGGCCTGCTTGAGGATGCCGTACAAGTCCTT
>JAISPY010000093.1 GCA_031274565.1 Treponema sp. | reverse complement strand
GCAGCCTTTGATGAGTCCGGTACAATCGGCGAAGGTACCCATGGACGGTGTATTATTGAAAACGAGCGTTTTCTTACAAAAGCCCAGGCCAAGAAAGGATAAGTCCGACGGGAGGAGTATGCGCTGGATAGGACGGATTGCTCTTTTGGGCTACGTGGGGGCTTCCCTCATGGCTGCAGGAGGGTGTTTGAGCGGTACAACTCAGACTGTTCCCGTTGAACGAGGGGTCTATGAAGGCCGTGGGGATGGATACCGGGGAACTATCCATGTTTCAGTACAGGTCCAGTCTGGGGAAAGCAGAAATTCCCTGCGTATCCTGGATATTGCCATCCTGGACCATCAGGATGATCCCTTGGTAGGAGGCGCGGCCATGGAAGCCCTGGGGGAAGCGGTTTTAGAGTCGAATACTACGGATCTGGATGCCGTATCCGGGGCTACTGAATCAAGCCGGGGTTTCCTTGCGGCCATCGATGATGCCCTGCGGCAAGCCCTCCGACGATAGGCGCTTGCAATTTTTTAGCAGTATGGTATACTCCCCCAAGTATGAGTGACTGCATTTTTTGTAACATCGCTTCAGGGGAAATACCGGCTCAGAAACTCTATGAGGATGATGAAATCCTGGCTTTCCGTGATGTGTCCCCCCAAGGGCCGGTTCATTTCCTGGTAATCCCTAAAAAGCATATCCCCACTATCATGGAACTGGAACCAGCAGACAGCCTCCTGGTTGGAAGGATGCTCCATAAAGCGCAAGCGCTGGCGGTTGAACAAGGGTGCGCGGAAAAAGGCGCCCGGTTTGTGATTAATTGTAAATCTGACGGAGGTCAAACCGTGGATCACCTCCATATCCATGTGATTGGAGGCAGGCCCTTGGGGTGGCCCCCGGGGTGAGGCTGGTACCGGTTTGAGCTTGAGCGAGGATACCATACGGAACAAACTACCGAGAGCATGAGAAGCCCCTAGGCTTCAGGGGCGCTTATATCTCATGCTATACATGACCTTGAAACCTACCAGATAAAACCTCGATACGATGTGGGTTTTAGGGTAATGATATTTTTTAACGAGTTTTTTGAGAGGTACTATGCAGTCCTTAGGAATAAATATTGGATCTACCAGCTTAAAAATGGTTCTGGTTGAGAATGGTCAGGTACGCTGGAGTGCGGTTACTCCCCATGAAGGCGACTTCGGGGCTGCGGTACGCAAACTCCTGGCTGAGGGAATGGTTCCTCTGGGAACGCCAACCCTGGTAACCGGTAACGAAGGCCGGTTCATGTTTGACGCTGCAGGCACCGTGGAGCCGCTCTGTGTAGAGGCCGCCCTCAAAGCTTTGTCGCTTAAAGCCGATGCGGTGGTAAGTATGGGCGGAGAGGACCTGGTGGTCTATTCTCTCAATGCGGAAGGCCGGATCATCAACAACTTCTCCGGGAACAAGTGCGCCTCCGGGACCGGAGAATTCCTCAAACAGCAGCTTGCCCGGATGGACATGAAGCTGGAAGATATCAACCAGGTGCCGGATGACGCCACGGTCTATGCCCTGTCTACCCGGTGTTCGGTGTTCATGAAGAGCGACTGTACCCATAGGCTCAACAAACGAGAGGCCACGAAAAACGATATCGTACTCTCCCTTTCAGCGGTGATGGCGGTCAAGGTCATTGATTTCCTCAAACGCGCCAAGATACATTCCGGCCGGGTGGTCCTGGTGGGGGGGATTACCCTCAACCGCCATATCATCCGGTTTATCCGGGAACAAGCTCCCAGCCTTACCGTGATTATCCCGGAAACCGCGCCGGTCTTCGAGGCCTTCGGCGCTGCAATAGTGGCCACCCGTTCCGGAAGTCCGCTTCCGCCGGTGAACCAGCTCCTTAAACCCAATGCCATCCGTTTTGGCAGCCTGGGATCCCTCAAGGACTGGCAGCATAAGGTGAAGACCTTCGAAAAGAGCAGCGGCACGGTACAAGCAGGTAGGCGTTACATCCTCGGCGTAGACGGCGGTTCTACCACCACCAAAGTCTGTCTGGTGGATGCGGAAACCGATGAGATCGTGGCGAGCCACTATGGACGTACCCACGGGGATCCGGTTAAGGCGCTCAAGGAATGTCTGCGTATCATCCGGGATAAAATTCTTGCGGATACCGGGAACCAGGAGGCGGATATCCGCCTCCTGGCTACTACCGGTTCCTCCCGGGAAATCCTGGGGGTGTTTCTCGAGACCCCGGGGGTGTACAACGAGATCATCGCCCATGCGGTGGGGACCACCTATTTTGATCCGGGGGTAGAAACCATCTTCGAGATTGGCGGCCAGGACGCCAAGTACGTGTTCCTCAAAAACGGGGTACCCATTGATTATGCGATGAACGAGGCATGCTCCGCAGGTACCGGATCCTTCCTGGAAGAATCCGCTTCCGGGGACCTTTCCATCCATGCGGCTGCGGATATAGGTCCCATAGCCCTCCAGGGGGATGCTCCCCTCAAGTTCGGCGAACACTGTTCGGCCTTCATCAATTCAGATATTCGCAAGGCGGTCCAGCAGGGAGCCACCAAGGAAAACATCACCGCGGGGATCGTCTATTCTATTGTGGCAAACTACCTAAACCGGGTGGTGGGGAACCGTACCATCGGGACCAAGGTCTTCCTCCAGGGAGGAGTTGCCAAAAACGGGGCGATTCCCCTGGCTTTTGCCATGATGCTGAACAAGGAAATCCTGGTACCCCCTGCTCCGGAACTCATGGGTTGTTTTGGGGTAGCGCTCCTGGCAAAACGTAAACACGCGGAAGGGCTGCTCCAAGAAAAAGCCCTGGATTTAGGAGGGCTTTTGACCAGGGAAATCGGTTATGAGCGGGTGTTTACCTGTCACGCCTGCGATAACCGCTGTCCCATCCAGGTGCTCAAGGTCAACGGCCACCAGTATATGTTCGGAGGCCGCTGCAATAAGTACACCAACATGCGCAAAGTCCTGAAGGATGTGCCGGTTTTGGATTATGTGGAGAAACGGCAGCAGTTGCTCTTCGAAGAATTCGCTGCCCCTGCGGCCCGGATCAAAGGCCAGGGTGAGGCAGCGGAAGGTTCCGGCTCCCCCGTCACGTATACCCGTGATTATACCATCGGCATCCCCCGGGCCTTTTCAGTGCACACCCTGTATCCCCTCTACTCCTGGTTTTTCTATGAATTGGGGATTAAAACCTTCTTATCCACCGAGGTGGCCCACGCGGGGGTGGCTCGAGCAGAATCAACCTACTGCTTCCCTGCGGAGATTGCCCATGGCGCGGTCCAGGACTGCTTGGATAAGGGCGCGGACTACGTGTTCCTTCCCCATTTCCGGGACATGCCCAGCTATGAGGAGGATGTTCACGCCAACTTCTGCCCCATAACTCAGGCCCTTCCCTATTATATCACCAAGGCCTTTCCCGATGTAGACCAGAAACGGTTCCTCCCCCTGGTGGTGAGCTTTAAATTCGGGGAGGCTAAGGCGCTGGAACTGTTTATGGAAATGACCCGCCGCTTGGGTATCGGTGAAGCGGAAACTCAAAGGGCCTTTGAGCGGGCCTTGGCAAAACAGCAGGGGTATTTTGCGGCCCTTAAGCGGCTTGGTGAAGAGGCCCTTGCGGAGGCCCGTAACGCCGAGAGGCCGGTGATTGCTGTCCTCGGCCGGCCCTACAACGGGTTTACCCCGGAAGCCAACATGGGGATCCCCCGGAAGTTTACCACCCGGGGGTATTCGGTGGTACCGTTCGACATTCTGCCCTTTCAGGATGAAAAGATATTCGCCAACATGTACTGGTACTATGGACAGCAGGATGTCAAGGCCGCGAATCTCATCAAGCAGGAAGATACTATCTACATTACCTACATCACCAACTTCTCCTGCGCCCCGGATTCCTTCATCCTCCACTACATCAAATGGGTGATGGGTCACAAGCCCTTCCTGGTACTGGAACTGGACTCCCACTCGGCCGATGCCGGGGTGGACACCCGGGTGGAAGCGTTCCTGGACATCATTGACGGGTACCGGGCTAAAAAAACTGAGCTTGAGGCTGAACGCTACCACAATGGGTGGCGGCTTGCTTTGGGCAATGCTGCCTCTGGCGGGGATGAGGACCTTAGGCTTGAGAACGATAAGACCGGGGAAACCGTGCCTATCCGGGGTAATAAGCGGGTGAAGGTGCTCCTCTCCAATATGGGGGCGATCTCCACCGAATACATTGGCGCCGCAGTGCGGAGTCTTAACATCAACGCCGAAGCATTGCCCGTGGCCACCAACAAGACCATCCAGATCGCCCGGGCTCACGCCTCCGGGAAGGAGTGCGTCCCGAGCCACCTGGTCTTGGGCAGCGCGTTGCAGTTCATCTTCAGTGAAAAATACCGTAAAGAGGAACTGTATCTGCTCTTTGTCCCCATTACCACCGGACCTTGCCGGACAGGGCAGTATTTTGTGTTCTACGAAAACCTCTTTCGGGACCTGCGTCTGGAAAACGTGGTGGTCTTCATCCTTTCTGCGGATAACTCCTACAACGAACTGGGACCGAATTTTGCCCAAGAGATGTGGAAGGGTTTCGTGCTTTCAGACTACCTCAAGGATATTCAGACCAGCCTCAAGGCCACGGCGGAGAACCCGAAAAAGGCCCTGGCGGATTACGAAACATCCTGGCGCCGGGTCATGGACGCGGTAGAGCATGACCCCAAAGGGATCTGGCGGGAGTTAAAGCACGTCGCCGCAGCGGTTAAGAAAATACCTCTGAAGCGTACCCTGGTGGATTGTCCCAAGGTGCTCATTGTAGGGGAGATCTACGTGCGCCGGGATGACTTTGCCGTAGGGGAACTCACGGACCTCTTGAGCGAGCGGGGCATTGTGGTGAAGGTCTCGGGGATCGCCGAGTGGATTCACTACCTCGATTTTGTCCGGGAATACGCCCTCAAGAAACTCCTCAAGCTCCGCAAGCCGGGCAAGCGGCTCTTTTCCAAGCCCTGGCAGGACCTCCAGAAGCTGAAAATGGAGGAATGGTGGAAACATTCGATAGAAAAAAAGGTGCTTGCCATCCTGGGTCCCACCGGGCTTATCCCGGAAACGCCCCACGACATGCACCGCATCATGGAGAACACCCAGAAGCATTTCGTCAACCTGGAACTCAACTCGGAGATCGCGGTCTCCAGCGGGGTAGCTGCCACGGCTATGGAAAACGGCTATTCAGGAATCGTGAACATCAGCCCCTTTGCCTGTCTCATAGGTCGGGTCATTGAGGGAGTGTTCACCCCCTGGGCTCGGGAGCGGAACTATCCGGTACTCTCGGTGGAGGTGGACGGTAACCTGCTTCCCCCCAACATTGTGAACAAGCTTAATATTTTCATGGTCAACGTGCTGAGGTTTAAAGGAAATCAGGACCTTTCAGGGCTTATCGACGGGCCGCCGGATGTCCGAAATGAAACGTAATTTTTTCCCAGTCCATCATGGGCCGCGTTGTTTTAGGCGGGGGTTTCCTCTCAAGTTCAAGAGCAGCGCGGGTTTTTTGCTCTTTCAATCCGTGAGCCACGAATTAAGAGAGGATTACTTCCTATGGGCGTGTCTACAGGTATTGCAAACGCACCCCTTGGGGTCGAAGCGTAAGTCTTTTTGATACATGGTAAAGATTCCGAAAAAAGTTATAAAAAAGGATTGACAAAATAAAAACGGCACTATAGGGTGGTGCTAGGAGAAATGATGGTTTTTGAAATTGAACAAGAAAAGGAAAGGCTAATACATATTCTTTCAGAACAATATTCTCAAGATTTAATTGCAATAGATGAATATGAAAGGTTGCTTGATTTTGTTAATAAAACTGAA
>JAISPY010000014.1 GCA_031274565.1 Treponema sp. | reverse complement strand
ATGCTAAAATAAATATTCCAATTATTATTACAGGAAATATTATGCCGATAATTTTTATTGCCCTTGGTATGCCCAATTTTACAATTATATATCCATAAAATATATAGTACAAAATAATCAATATTACCACTAGTATTGGAGCAATTAATTTCTTACAATATTTACCCATTAATTTATTCTCCATAACATTTTTTTACTTTCATGTATGTTTATGTATTTGTTTTCCATCTTTAAATGCAACATGATATTCGAGTTCCCCGTTTTCGCTATACCTCTTCCATTCACCCTCTTTTTTATTATTTTTGAAATTTCCTTCCTGCCATACTACCCCATTTTCTTTATAAAATATCCACTTTCCTTCAAATTTTTCATTGATACAGTTACCCCGTGCTTTTATTTTGCCACTTTTATAATAATAGGTTAATATTTCTCCTGCCATTTCTGAAACTTTCTGTCCATTATTATATACATCGTCCTTTTTCATCTTAATGCTGCCCCATAATTTTTTTCAGAATATTCTATTTCTTTAATTTTGTCAATGAGTTTATAAATATTTAAAAAATTGTAGTCCACTTGTATATAACGTTCCGGCTGGGCTCCCGATCGTAATTGATCCAGCCGCCTTTTCACCGCTTGTTCAGCAATCCGGGATAACCGGGTATTAAGGTAATACCATGACCTAATGGTCATGGTATTGTTGCGCGGGTCCTTACCTTGAGCGCAAAACTTCCCCCGCCAATCGGGTTCTTAGGGTATCGTCGTTCGAGCTGAAAAGTCCTGCTGACTTCTCTCTTGCCGCACCGGGGTACTCCTTACTCCTTGCCGGCGCTATAAGCCGTCGAGCCGCCAACAAAGTATTTTGAAAGGGTGATAAAGAGGAGGATCACCGGAATGCTTGCCAGGAGCGCTACCGCCATCATGGCCCCTTCGTCGGCGAATTTTTCTTCCGCAAAACTGACGATATAGGTGGGGATGGTTTTAAGCCGCTTCTCTTGGGCCACCATGAGGGGCCACATAAGGTTATCCCATTGTTGCCGAAAGGTGAGGATCCCCAGACTGGCGAGGGCCGGTCCTGAATTAGCCAGGACGACTTTGATAAAAATCCCCGGTTCAGTACAGCCGTCTATCCGGGCTGCGTCTATCATGTCAGTAGGGAAGGTTTGAAGGTACTGGCGCATCATAAACACCCCAAAAGCGTTCATCAAAAAAGGAACGATGAGCCCTCGGTAGGTGTTTTGCATCCCCAGATTCAGAACCACCATATACAGCGGCACCATGATGGTCTCAAAGGGGATCATCATGGTCATCATAATAGCCATAAAAACCAGATTCTTCCCTTTAAAACGGAATTTGGCCAGCCCATACCCGGTTATGGAGGACAAGACCACGGTGAATACCGAAACGGTGACGGAAACCAGCAGAGAATTGCCGACATTTTTAATGAATACAAAATTGCCGTCGTTCCCTGCAATGGCCTTATAAAAATTAGACCACTCGATCCGGGAAGGAATCCAGCGGTAGGGCATCCTGACAATTTCGAGCGCTGGCATAAACGCGGCGGTGCACATAAACAGCAGCGGGACCAGGATAACTATCGCCATGATAATCAGAAAGGCTTTGATTAAAACCGCGGAGATGGGTGAGGGCCGGGCAGCGGCGTTTTGGTTCATCGGTAACTTTCCTTAGGGGTATCATTAATAACTAACATCATCGCTCCGTGAAGTACGAAACTGAATAATGGTGAGGATCAGCATGGTGAAGAAGAGGAGTATACTCATCACCGAGGCCCTGCCGATATTGTATTCCCGCAGGGCGGTGGTATAGATATTGAGGGTGATCACATCTATGGGGGCCCTGGGTGCGCCGCTCTGGATAAACAGGTATTGGGTGGAAAAGGTCTTTAAACACTGCAGCATTGCCATAATGGAGACCAGCGTAGTAGTCGGTTTTAAAAGGGGCAAGGTGATCCTAAAAAAGGTTTGCACCCGGCCTGCCCCATCAATAACCGCTCCCTCGTAAATTCCTTGGGGAATTTTGGTAAGCCCGGTGATAAAAAGAATGGTAAAATAGCCGATATATTTCCAAAAATAGACGATCATCGTGGAACACTGGACCATGACTCCGCTGGAAAGCCAGCGCATATCCACACCCTTGGTAAACCGAAGTTGGTTTACCACCTGATTCGCCAGTCCGGTCGGTTGAAATAGGATCATCCAGATAAGCGCTGCAACTGCAGAAGATAAGACCGCAGGAGAATAAAAAATAAGTTGCCACATCCGGGTCAGTCTTTGTTGATCGGTAATAAACGACGCCAACAGCAAACTGCATACCACCAGGGGGATGAAGGTTCCCAAAGTAAAGATTACGGTAGCCTGGACCGAGTTCCAGAAACCAGGGGAGTTGAGGATCGTCAGGTAGTTGGCAAACCCTACAAATACCGGCGGAACCAGGGATATCATGTTTTTCCGGTGAAAACTCATGAAAAAGGCATTCAAAATTGGATAAAATGAAAACACTGAAAAGAAAATTACCGCTGGAATAACAAAATACCAACCCCACCGGGCTAGTTTTCGTTCAAGTCCGCGGTTCTTTTTTTGAAGGGTTCTCTCCATAACTACTACGCTCCTCTCTGAACGGGCTTACCAGTCCTATCCGCATTGCGTTTCTTAGGACCCGTGCACGCATAAGATGCCCTGCAGGTTATGCTCATTGCTTATGCAACAGGGCACTACCATGACCATGCGGTCATGGTAGTGCTGCGCGGTTCCTTAGCGATTTTCGTTGACCACTGCCTGAGCATCTCGTTTTAACGTTGCGTATGCTTGAGCAGGAGTCGTAT
Organism: Treponema sp.; assembly: GCA_031274565.1. Classification (GTDB taxonomy): domain Bacteria; phylum Spirochaetota; class Spirochaetia; order Treponematales; family Breznakiellaceae; genus JAIRLU01. The sequence goes on along the minus strand of JAISPY010000014.1, from coordinate 6,498 downwards.
TCGTGGTCATCACATTCACAATAGCCGTTTGAATGAGTTCATTAATACGCCAACTAAAGGCAGAATGGTAGACCACATGGGCAAATTGCAGATCCTCTTTAAACACCGCGCTGTACGGCATACGCTTAAACAGCGCCCCTTCCATCACCGCCTTGGTGGGCTGGGTGAGGGCCACGTTTTCCAGGTACATATCTCCGTGGCTCAGCATGTAGTACACGAATTTCCAGGCCTCAATCTGTTCGTTCTGGGGAATCTGCGAATTCACCATATAATACTGGAAATAATAGGTGTTTGCAATATGCTGTCCTCCCTGGAAAACCGGGTAGGGAATGACCATCCAGTCGTTGCTGTTAAAGAACGCAGGATTAGCGGTCCGCATCCGGGCTTCCTGGTATATGCCCGAAAGGTGCATGGCAATCTCATTTTGATTATTGTCAAACTGTCGGCGGGCAGCGGTCAAGGTGGGAGCGCCTAAATTTTTGCCGTTAGGCCCCCACTGCTGCATAAAGGTCAATACCTTAATCCAGGCGGCTTCGTTGACTATAGCCTCTTTTCCATCATCACTTATCACCTTGCCGCCAAGCTGCTCAACCATAGGAACCCAAGAAATGAGGTAGTCCCCATAGCGGAAATCAAAACCCCGGCGGGTGATGATGCTCCCCTCCCGGCGCACGATTTTTTCAGAGACCGCCATCACCTCTTCCCAGGTTTTAGGATAATCCTTGTCCGGATCAAGCCCGGCGTCCCGGAAGATACGCTTGTTAAGGTACATACAGTAATTGACCATTTCCAGCGGAAGACCGTAGATTTTCCCTTTCTGACCAAACCATGCGCCATCCACATCGGTTACCGGCGCAAGCATCCCCGGCAGATAGGAATCAATCAGGGCTTGCTCATTTTTGAACCCCAATTCCTGAACTGGAATGGGAGCGCACAGGCCCTGCATGAAGATGGGATAGGCTTTTTGCAGCTCCAGGTTCCAGATACTCGGTGCATTCCGGGCGGCATACGCCGTGGGAATCAAGTCTTGGATGTTGGTGGAGGGATACACCGAATAGTTAATAGTTACATGGGGATTAGCCGCCATATAGTCTTTGGCAAACTGTTCTTCCATCTTCTGCCGGTTCGGGTCTTCGTGGGTCCAGAGGTTCAGCACCACCGGCTTCTTTTCACCCGTTGAGGCGGCTCCCTGACCTGATCCAAAGAGGGATGCCAAACCCATAAGGGACAACACCCCAACCACTGCAATTTTTTTCATTACTTTCTCCTTACGTTACGAGCGTCTTTTGTGGCTTCAGCTTTGATACAAGGCCACTCCCTCTATCGTAATGGAAACAGGTACCCATTGCCAGACGAAAAAAGGCTACCGCATACATAAAAATCTGGAAGTGATCCAGAACGTATGTTCCATAAAAAAGGGCAAAGCGGACAAACCATGACCATAGACCTTGCTGAAACCCCGATGCCTTCAACCAACAAGCAACGGTGAACGATAGGGCGAACCGTATACCGTATAAAAAGACTATACAGAATCTGCAATCGCCACTATACTAAATACCAAGAACCGTACAGCGTAACAGCATGGAGTAGAGCAGGCAGGATGGGTGAATTTTTGGTACAGATGGAAGGTATCGACAAGCGATTTCCAGGGGTTCATGCGCTAAACCAGTGTCATTTTGAGTTGCGCCCCGGAGAGGTCCATGCCTTGGTCGGGGAGAACGGCGCCGGTAAATCTACCTTAATGAAGATCCTGGCGGGTATTTATCAGGCGGATGCCGGTACCATCCGGGTCCGAGGTCAGGAAGTGACGATCCATACGGCAAAACAGGCTCTGGGACAGGGAATCAGCATTATCCACCAGGAATTGAACTTAATGAAACACCTGAGCGCCGCCCAGAATATTTTTATTGGACGGGAGAGCCGAAACCAGGCAGCGGGGAAGCAAAAAAAAGGCTTCCGCCTGCTGGTGGATGATGGGGAGATTAACCGTAAGACCGAAGCCCTGTTCAAGCGTATCAATCTGCGGCTGGATCCCCGGGTCAAGGTGGCGGAGCTGACCGTGGCCCAGCAGCAAATGATCGAGATCGCTAAGGCCCTCTCCTTCAACCTGGATGTGCTTATCATGGATGAGCCTACTTCGGCCTTGAGTGATGCGGAAATCGAAGAATTGTTTAAGGTCATCCTGGATTTAAAGGGTCAGGGCAAGGGGATCGTCTATATTTCTCATCGTATGGATGAACTGCACCGGATCTGCGACCAGGTTACGGTCATGCGGGACGGCCGGTATATCGCCACTTCCCCGATGCGGAGTATCCGTACCGAACAGATCATAGCCCACATGGTGGGCAGGGAAATATATGAAAGCCGCCACTCCCACGGGGATACCTCGAAAAACCCGGTGGTCCTGGAGGTCCGGGGCCTCAAGCGGGGACGGGCCGTACAGGACGTGTCCTTTGCGTTACACCGGGGGGAAATTCTGGGGTTTGCGGGACTCATGGGCGCGGGGAGAACCGAAACCATGCGGCTCATCTTCGGAGCGGATCCGCTGGAAGGGGGGGATATCCTGGTTCATGGGAAGAAAGTTGCTATTCACCAGCCCCGGGATGCAGTACAACTGGGGATAGGCTATCTTTCTGAGGATCGGAAACGGTATGGTCTTGCCCTGGGTATGTCCGTCAAGGTAAACACCGTCATGGCTTCCCTGGCTCAATTCATCAAGCCCCTGGGGGTCATTGATGAAGCGGCGTCTACAGCGGTAACCGTCGAATACATAGATAGGCTCAATACCAAGACCCCGAGTGTGGATCAGCAGGTCAAGCATCTCTCCGGGGGTAATCAGCAGAAGGTCGTGATAGGGAAATGGCTGGTGCGGGACAGCGCTATTCTCATCTTTGATGAACCGACCCGGGGCATTGACGTGGGGGCCAAAGGTGAAATCTATAAGCTGCTGAATGAATTGGCCGGCCAGGGAAAGGCCATCATCATGATATCTTCGGAACTGCCGGAAATTCTCAGGATGAGCCACCGTATCGTGGTGATGTGTGAGGGACGGGTAACCGCTACCTTGGACGCCCCTGAGAGCAGTCAGGAAAAAATTATGTATTACGCGACCTTGCGCAACAAGGGATAGGAGCAGCCTATGGTTACGGGGAAACGGCTTAATGCGAAGGCAACCCAAACGGTACTTGCTTTTGGGGGGCTTATTGCCTTGATGTTCATCTTTTCCTTTTTATCACCCAATTTCTTGACCCCCAGCAATTTGATAACCATCTTACTGATGACCGCGGTGAACGGGATTTTGGCGGTAGGTATCACCTTCATCATCGTAACTGGCGGCATCGACCTTTCCGTCGGCACGGTTATGACCTTTGCTTCGGTCATGGCCGGGGTGTGTATCACCATGCTGCGGCTTCCGCTGGCAATGGGGATCCTCGCGGCGGTCCTTGCGGGGGCGTTCTGCGGGTTTATCAATGGGGTGAGTATTGCCAAACTGGGGCTTCCCCCGTTTATCGCCACCCTGGGGATGATGAACATTACCAAGGGGTTTAACCTGATCGTTTCCGGGACCAAGCCGGTATACTTTACCAATGCGCCGCTGTTTGGTTCCATAGCGACCACCCCTATAGGGGGAATTCCCCTGGGGGTGCTCATCTTCTTTGGAGCCGCGCTTATAGCCGCATTTATTCTTTCCAAGACCATCATAGGACGGTATACCTTTGCCATTGGTTCCAATGAAGAAGCGGCCCGGCTTTCAGGGATCAATACCGGGGCCTGGAAAATAGCGATTTATTCCATGAGCGGCGCTTTTTTTGGCATTGCGGGGATTGTGATGGCCAGCCGGCTTAACTCGGCCCAGCCTGCCCTGGGGCCGGGCTATGAAATGGATGCCATTGCCGCGGCGGTTATCGGGGGCGCCTCCCTTTCCGGCGGGGAAGGGGGCATCTTGGGAACCGTGATCGGCGCTTTTATCATAACGGTGCTGACCAACGGCTTACGGATCCTCTCGGTGCCTCAGGAATGGCAGATGGTGGTAACTGGACTCATTGTCATCGGCGCGGTATACCTGGATATTGCCCGCCGGAAGATAAAATAGGGGTTTGGTATACTGCTGATTACGGTGGTATGTTCGATAAGTCGTTGTTTTGATACGAGACGCTTATCAACATAAAATAAAACCGCGAAAGCGGACGCGAGTAGGAGGAAGAATATGAAGCGATTGTTTGTGGGGGCTTTGTGCGGAGCCATCCTGGTTTCCGGCGTATTTGCCGCAGGAACCCAACAGAAGAGCGGGGCTGCCGGGGGCGGCGCTGGAGGAGCAGGGGCGCTATACATTCCCCTGGTTTCCAAGGGCTTCCAGCATCAGTTCTGGCAGGCGGTAAAGCAGGGGGCGGATCAGGCGGCCAAGGATCTGAACATCCTTATCACCTTTGAGGGTCCGGAAAGTGAATCCCAGGTGGATAAGCAGATTGAAATGCTCCAGACCGCCTTGGGGAAGAACCCGGCGGCGCTGGGATTTGCGGCCTTGGACAGTCAAGCGGCTATTCCGCTGCTGCGTCAGGCTCAGTCCAAGAACATCCCGGTCATTGCCTTTGACTCCGGGGTGGATTCGGATATTCCCCTGACCACAGTGGCTACCAACAATGTGGTGGCCGCAGGGGTGGCCGCGGACAAGATGGCTGAAGCCATCGGCGGGAGCGGAAAAGTGGCGGTTCTTGTCCATGACCAGACCAGCCGCACCGGTATTGACCGCCGGGACGGATTTGTCAACCGGATAAAGGAAAAATATCCTGATATCCAGCTCCTGGAGGTACAGTACGGCGGTGGGGATCACCTGCGCTCTACGGAGATCGCCAAGGCGGTTATCAACGGCAATCCGGACCTGAAGGGGTACTTCGGTTCCAATGAGGGTTCTGCCATCGGGGTCATCAACGCGGTATCGGAACTGGGACTGCAGGGCAAGATTGTGGTAATCGGTTATGATTCGGGTAAGCTCCAGATTGACGCCATCCGGTCCGGCCTCATGTACGGCGCGGTCAAGCAGAACCCGGTTCTTATGGGCTACAAGACCGTTGAATGGGCTTACAAGGCTACCAAGGGTGAAAAGCCGCCCACGTTCGTGGACTCCGGTTATGTCTGGGCTGATGCTAGTAACCTGGATAGTCCGGAAGTAAAAGCGGTATCCTACGAATAGCGCATAGGCGGAAAACGCCTTGGGGCATGGAGTCTACGGTTCGATGCCCCAGGCTTATCTATCTTTAATACAACCTAGTTATGCGCCCTTTGTTTTGAAATTTTTGTAAAATTAAACCGATTTAATATAATTTTAACAAATACTTTACATTTAGTTAACTTTCCATAAATATAGTTTATATGTATTTTGAAACTCATAAATTTACCGGCTAGAACGGATTTTGGAGGACTACAAGTATGAAAGCACTTATTTACAAGGATGTAAAAAAAATGGAATTACAGGAAAGAGACATTCCTGTGTGTGGAGCTGATGATGTTGTCGTGCGTAATATACGTTCCGGCATTTGCGGTTCAGACACAGGGGCATATTTACACGGTACAATGAGTTCCGGTGTTTTTCCTGACAGGGAATTTGGGCATGAAATGGTTGGATTTATTCATGAAGTTGGAAAAAACGTCGTGAATATTGCCAAAGGTAGTCGCGTTTGGGTAAATCCAAATACGATGGTTGAACACCCTTGGGACAGCGATATGGCGGGGGCTTTTTCGCAGTATGTATGCGTTCACAATGCACGTCTTGATTACAACGTTTTTCTGTTGCCGGATACGCTGTCATTTGATGACGCAGTTCTCATAGAACCATTTTCAGTTGGAACTCACGGAAAAAATCGGCCTGGCATAAAACCGGAACACAAAGTGCTCATATATGGCGCGGGAACAATAGGCTTATGTGCTCTTAACGCTTTACTCGCACAGGGAAACAAAAAAGTTGCGATGATTGATCTGAGTGATAAAAGACTCTCTTTGGCACACGAAATGGGAGCCATTACTTGTAATCCTCAAAAAGAAGATGTCCGTTCATATTTAAGCGATCATTTTGGGGAAGTCGCAAGTAGTACACCAGCCATTACCATGAATGGTTCAGAAATTAAACTAATTCCCGCTAAATCTCTTGATGTTGATGCAGTTATTGATTGTGCAGGTGTATCAAATATTGCTGGTGATTTTTTGAGTATGGCAAAACATGGCGCGGTTTTATCGTGTGTTGCAATTCATAAAAAAGAAGTCCCACTCAATTTTAGACAAATTATGAGTACCGAGGTTGCGATAATGGGTTCGCGTGGTTATAATAACACTGATATTCAAGAAGTGATTGGTAATCTTGCCGAAAGAAATACAAAAATTACCGGCATTATTACTCACACGTTCACGATAGATGAATTTGAAAAAGCCTTTGAGACTGCATCAAATCCAGATGTTGCAATAAAGGTGGTATTCAACATGGAATAAAATTGTTAAAGCAAAACA
>JAISPY010000219.1 GCA_031274565.1 Treponema sp. | reverse complement strand
GGCTTCTCATCCGCATATCTCGGCGCTTTTGGTAATTCTAAGATAACCATAGGGAACAAATCCGTAAACTGTTTATGGCCGTGCTGTATCCGGTAGGTGCGGCAGTCCCCACCGCGATTTGGACGGACTCCCCTGTTTCCGATCCCAGGTTTTCTCGATTCAAGGCGGCGATTTTGTGCGCTTAACCTCCTTACATAAAAAGGGGAGCTGCGGGAGCCCTCCCGCAGACCGACGGGCCTATCCTGCTCGTGCCATCTGCCTGGGCTGGACAGCGGGTTTAACCGTGCAGTTCTCGCAAGGTCAGGTCAAAGAGCTGGAGCATCGGGTCGATCTCTATACGCACTCGGTTCAAAAAGGAACGATCCGTCCCGGAAGGACGGCGGCCCCCTGCTCCGGCACAGTCAGGAAAGTGGGCCCACAGGTAATCCCCTTCGTCCAGCAGGGTCTCCAGGGTCTGGGGAGATCCGGATATGGTTCCGGTGAGGAGGTCCTGGAGCATACCAAGGGCATCCCGTTCCCGGCGGATGAAGGCTTCCACCGCCGCAGTCCTTGCCGGGTTTGTCCGTCCAGGTTCAGGGAACCGTGCCGCTTCGTTCCGCCCCGGAGAACCGCTCCCCAAAACGGCTAAGGCTGCTTTCAAGGACAGGCTCTGCAGTCCCAGGGGCAGGCCCATGCCGATAATATCATGGATCCGCGCTTCTCCGGCAAATTCCTGTTCAAAGAGGTCCCGGTAGGTTTGCATCACCGGGTTACTCCGTTGGAATAGCCCTGATTTTGAACGGACGATGTACGTACCTGGACGGAATGCGGCCTCCCCATTGAGGAGACTCCTAAAACGGGTTTGCCGCTGCAGTTCTTCCCGATGGCTCGGGGCGGATCGGGCATGGAACCTATCCAGGGTAAAGGCAAAATCCAAACCTGCGGTGATGATAGGTCCGGTAGAAAGGCGTTGGACGAGGGCTACTGCCGTGAGTCCCACTGAACCCAAGGGCGGGAAGGTTTCTGGAAACAGTCCCGCCGCCGCAAGCCGGGTGAACAAGCGCAGCGGCGTCCACGGGGTGGCAAAGAGCCGGGGATAGGCTCCCAGGACTTCCCCGGTGGCAGGAAGCGCGGAGAGGTCCATGGCCAGGGGGATGTCCCACGAACCAAGGCCGATAAAGTCCTGGAGGTTCTTCTGCTGACTTTCCAAGACCACGACCAGATCCGGTTTGATATGCCGGTCCTGTAAGGAAGGGAGACAGGTATCCACCGCGGTTATGGTGAAGGGTCTTACCGGTTTCGCCAGGGCCGCGCCCCAGAAACGCGCCAGCCCTTCCAGGACCTCATCCAGGGAAGGACCTGCCCCTAAGACCAGCGCTGGAGCGGCGCCCAGGGTACACTCCCTCAGGGAAGGGGCCTTGGGAATAAGGGCCAGGTTGCGGAGGGCATTCCGGATATACCGGCGGCCAAGCTTCATCAGGGTCATGGCGTTTCCCCAGTCAAGGGCGATATCCCGATGGAGCGCCTCTGCCAGGTTTGCATAGAGGTCGGGGCATAATTGCCAGCCTCCGGACAAGCGGAGGATTTTCAGCCGGCGGAACCGGCGGCTTCCCCAGGTGTTCCGTACCCAGGCGCAGACCCGGGCAGGATCACCGGAACTTACCAGGCCCAGGGCAGGATAGGTTTCCAGTAAGTCCCCCAGGGCATTGATAGATAAGGCCAGGAGCTTTTGATCCAACTCCACACAGAGGATCGCCGAATCAGGCCGTAAATGACTCAGCATCCACGCAAGACCGTACCCATATATGGGAGAGGGACAGAAATAGAGGGTCCCCTCTTCCAGGGGAACCGCCTTCACCACCCGTTCCCCGTGGGCAATCGGATCTATCAGCGAAAGGAGGGTCTTCCCTTTATAGCAAACCGAAAGCCCCCGGCGGGCCGTATAGTGCCGCAGTAGTTCATCGGGCATGGGGTGGTTCTAATTCAGCGGCTGGATGTACTTAAAATACCCGTCAAAAAAACGGTCATCCAGTTTCGGATTGGTAAGAAAATAAGCCCGCAGGTTCTGATTGATAAAGGAACTCATCCAATAGGAAGCATAGGCGGTTCCGATATACTCAGCGCTGGTTTCCTCTTCCGCAAGCTCTTCCGTAGGATAGAGCACCGCTACCGTATCTCCGAGCACCAGGGGTTGGGAGGGAGTATGCACCGGAGTAGAGAAGGCGGTCTGCCAAAAGTTCTCGTTGGATCCGGCCCCGGAAAGTTCCGGTACGGAAAAAGCCGAAAGGCTGGTAAAGATCGGCGAGTCTCCGTAGTTGATGGGGAGGGGACCAAAGGTCCGTTCCAGCAGGCCTTTTTGGATAAGGGCATCCTCAAAACCTACCTCTGTAACCGCACTTATAAAGGATTCAGCCGCTTTAAAAAAGAAGTCTTCCACCCGGCCCCGTTCAAACTCCATGATATAGCTCCGGATTTTCTCCAATAACGTGGCGTCGGTGATATCCGCAGGGTAAGAGGCGGCTTCAGATCGAAAAAAGGCCCATCCCGAGGGTACTTGCACCACGGGGCTCAGTTCACCCTGGGCAAGGGTGATAAGGGATTCCCGTGCCGCCTGATCAGGCACTTCCGACGTAAGCTCATAGGCCAGGATAACCCCCATATCCCCGCCCCGTTCAGCATAGGCATCCTGGGAGTACGTCCGGGCGGCATCCTCAAAGGTACTGCTCCCCTCCGTAACCGAGTTGTGGACCTGCTGGGCTTCCCGCTCATTGGAGGTGATGGTGATCCGGGAGAGATGGATAACCCGAAACAGGGCCCCATTACCTGCGGCATAGGCGCTGATTTCCTCTTCTGGATAGCCCCGTAAGGGAAACACCGCCATAGCAAAGCTCCGCTTCGGGGAGGCCATAGCGCTGATAAACGCGCTTTCTTGAGCGGGTGGCGGTAAGCCCTCCATATCATTCAGGTACGTATCTTTGGCGATGCTCTCCTGGACCTGCCGCCACAGGGCCATCCGGGACGCCGTATCCAGGGCGCGATATTTAGTGGTGGAGAATCGTCCCCCTTCCTGGAACTGAGGCAGTTGGGCCACTTCCCGGTCTACCACCTGCGCGGGGACTGCGTAGCCTGCCTGCTTCAGCTCATCGAGGATACCCGTATGGATCACTGTTTCCTCAAAAGCCTCCCGCCAAATCTGGTAATTGGCGAGGTAATTGGTAGCGTCCGTATCAGAAGCCTGCCGGTAGCGGGCTATCATGTCCCGAATCTGGGAGAAATAATTCCCCGGTACATAGGTAAGGGGAATGGTATTATACGAACCGAAGCTGAGATCGACCCCTGCCCCGCTGACGCTGGGAACAAACGCGGGGACAAACACGAAGGCCACGATAACGATAACCAACACGATGATGGTTCCGATGAAAAGAACCGGATGGGCCTTAAAGCGACGTTGCAACTCGGATAGGGCGGAAGCATCCGGGGAGCTTGGGGAAAGAACCGTTTTTTTATCTTTGGAAGCCATGGAGTTTCATACCTCTCACCATAATGGAATGTATACCTAATTAGGATTTAGTCAGCATACCAGATCCGTGGGAACCCGTCAATGACTCGCCTTGACGCTTCAGGGCAGTACCCAGGATACCTGCAGATCCCCCTTCCGGGAATGCGGAGGGCGTCCGTTCATTCGGGAGCCCCTCCGCGGGCCATACCCCTGCATGGAATGAGCCGGGTCTTTATCCAGTTCATCCGCCATGGTACGGGCTTCAGCGACTTCTTTCAGGGTTTCTTCGCCGTAAGGTCCTGATTGCCGAACATAAACCACAATTCAAAGGTTTTCAGATCGATCATTTTTTGTTCCTTATAGACACTTAACTGCGGCCCGCTCAATTTCAAGCCCCGCGGTATAGCGTTCCATGAATGCCTTAAAACCTGCCGCATCTTTGGGATCCGGTTCCAGCCTTGTCCCAGTCTGCCCGGAAAACACATTTTTTTGCAGAAAGGTTTCAAGGCTTTCTTTTTCTGCCTGACCGGCAGCGCGGACGTGCCGGTATGCCGCAAGCAGGGCGATTCCCCAGGCTCCACCCTCGCCGGCTCCGTCCATTACCGCAACCGGTACTTCCAACGCCGCCGCCACCAGCCTTTGGCCCACACCGCCGGTTTTGAAAAGCCCCCCGTGGCCCAGCAGCCGGTCAAGGCGGACCTGCTCCTGTTCGGTAAGTAGGTCCATGCCAAGCTTGAGGGTCCCCATAGTTGCATAGAGCAGGGTCCGCATAAAGTTTGCCAGGTTCAAGCGGCTGCCGGGGGTACGCACCAAGAGGGGGCGGCCCTGCTCAATACCGGTAATGGGTTCTCCGGCATAGTAGTTATAGGACAAAAGGCCCCCACAGTCGCTTTCCCCTTCCACGGCCTTGTAGTACAAGGCGTCGTACAGGGCGGGTTTTTCAATTTCCTGCCCGAAAAGCCCTAGCACTTCCCCGAACATCCTAACCCACGCATCAAGATCGGAGGTACCGTTATTGCAGTGAACCATGGCCACGGGCTTTCCCGTGGGAGTTGTAACCATATCAATTTCCGGATACACCCTGGACAGATCCTTTTCCAGCACCACCATGGCGAATACCGATGTACCTGCGGAAATATTGCCGGTACGCTCCGCCACGCTGTTGGTTGCCACCATGCCGGTTCCCGCGTCCCCTTCGGGCGGACAGAGGGGAATGCCCGGCTTCAAGCGGCCGGTGGGATCGAGCAGCCGGGCCCCTGCTTCCGTAAGGGTTCCCGCGTCTTCTCCGGCATTGAGAATGGTGGGCAGTATATCCCGGAGCTTCCATCCGAATGCGGCGCCCTCAACTAAGGCGTTAAACTGCTCCAGCATCCGCTCGTTGTAATTGTTTGTTCCGCTGTCGATGGGGAACATGCCTGATCCGTCCCCCACACCCAGGACTTTTTTGCCTGAGAGCTTCCAATGCACATACCCCGCCAGGGTGGTTAAAAAGGTTATATCCTTTACATGGGGCTCCCTGTTCAGGATCGCCTGATACAGGTGGGCGATGCTCCAGCGCTGGGGAATATTGAAGGCGAATGTTCCGGTCAGTTCCGCGGCGGCCTGTTCGGTCATGGTATTCCGCCAGGTGCGGAAGGGGACCAAAAGTCCGTCCCGCCGGCTTTGGGGGCCCTCTTCGCCGAAGGCCAGATACCCGTGCATCATGGCGGAAATGCCGATGGCTCCCACCGTAACCAGGGGCGTGCCATACCGGCTCAGTACGGTCTCCGCAAGCTGCCGGAAGCTGCTTTGCAGTCCGGCCCAGACATCCTCAAGGGAATAGGTCCAAACTCCGTCTTCAAGCTGGTTTTCCCAATCATAGCTGCCTGAGGCAACAGGCAAAAACCTGTCATCAATCAATACGGCCTTGATCCGGGTAGAGCCCAGTTCAATACCCAGGCTGGTATTACCGGTGATAATTGCTTCTTTGGTATCCATAAAACGTTTCCCCTAATCTTTTTTTGTGTGAAAGAGAAGGAAAAATTATACCCTACCGAACAAGGAAATAGTAGACCCTTGTATCCTGTAACAGCAATTTTACTTTTAGAGAGACTGAGAAGTGTAGACAAGAAATTCTCATAAAATATGCAACCAGCGGGTAATTTTTTGCCTCTGCATTGGCTTGCGGTGGCGGTTTTTTCACTTTGGTTACCCAAAAACGTGAGCCAATTCACCGCACCGAGGCCTCCCTCGGATGGGTGATAAAGAGTATTTTCTGTGGAGACCAGGTGCTTGGGAAAATACACGTATGTGATGCCAAATGTTGTAGCAGCCCCATGTTTAGAATAAGAGGTGCTGAAAGAAATTTTTAGT
>JAISPY010000083.1 GCA_031274565.1 Treponema sp. | reverse complement strand
ATATTTTACAATATTTTTTGAGGCATTAATAACAAATATTTTTATTAATGGTATACATAAATACAAACCCGCAATCATATACAAATACCACATATGATCCCATGATTTTCCCTGTATTGTATTTAACAATGCACTACTAATTTGATTTATATGAAATGATAGACCTGAATCGAAAAATATTTCCATAAAACAATAGGGTATGCCGAATATAATTATTGCCAATAATATTCTTAAAACATATTTTTTTAATATTCTTTCTACCGTTATATTTTTTTCAGGGTTAAGGAGTAATACACCTGTTATCATAACAAATATAGGGACACACCATTGCCATACATTGTTTAAAACAACACAAATATAAGATTCTGATTTTGTCAAGTAATCGGAAAAATAGCTATTTATTGGCGAAAAAACATGAATCATTATTACCGCAAAAGAAGCAAATACCCTTAATGTATTAAGGTATCTCGTATCGGTTGTTGGTTGTTGGTTGTTGGTTGTTGGTTGTTGGTTGTTGGTTGTTGGTTGTTGGTTGTTGGTTGTTGGTTGTTGGTTGTTGGTTGTTGGTTGTTGGTTGTTGGTTGTTTCATTTTATGCACAAATTCTCCTTTTTGTCAAGGGGGTAATGCCCCATTTGAAACAATTTTATACTGCTTTGATTTTTCCGTCAAGCTATTTTCATTATTTTTGCAAAAAATTCAAAATACAATTACGTCTAACATTCCAGTCGTATACGACAGAGCCGACCTAGCGAACCTTTGGTTTGACGCACACAGACTGCGGAAACTTCGCATCCGAGTTATATGCAGTTAAAGCGTTTATACGGTATGAGCTTGAATACTAAAATGCACGATTTTATTTCTCCGAGACCTGATTTGCTCTCCTCTAGACACACCTCTCCTGCAAAACCATTTTTAAACGATCCTATTCCTCATACTATTAACCGGTAGCCGCAACATACTTGGGAAATATATATGAGTACATTTTATACAAAATTATTATATAACTTGAGCTGGTTCCAAAATCTGACCTTTTGGAACGGCCTCTAGTATTTCAATAAATTCCTCTTACCTATCTTTTAACCAGTTATTTTATAGTTCATGCTTTATTCCACTATTTTCTATTTCTATATCCTCTTCACCAAAGGATAAAATGATAAGTAATTTGTTTTAAAAGAGCGGTCGTATGAGCCTTTACATAGGAAATTGGTTTACTATAGGCTACTAAATTCATCATATTTCACCACCTCATTGCATAGAATACTATATTTAGACTCTATTGTCAAGATTTTCACCTACATACATACAAATATTCTCGTCGGTGCATAGTTTTTACCCCAAAAAGCCTGGTCAGCTCCCGTAGGGTGCATTATTTTGCGTTTGGGGAAAGAGCAAAAAGAGAAAAAAAACCCTGGGATACGTGATAGACGATGGCATGGGATTTGCGATACCGGTAATAGGGTTCCTCTGGGAGAAAGGTAAAAAAGGCTTGCTCGTATGCAGGGAGGGCTTCCAGGAACTTACGCCGCTTCTCGGGGTCCAGTTCCAGGAGTACGTCGTCCAAAAGCAGCACCGGATAGGTTCCGCGGATTTCAGAAAAACGCCGGGCCTGGGCAACCCGCAGCAGCAAGGCCAGGAGCCGCCGCTGGCCCGTGGAAGCCTTCCCGGAAAAGTCGCTTGCTCCCCGGATGAAGCGGTACCGGTCCCGGTGGGGTCCTGAAAGGGTAAGCCCTGCGGCCATATCCCGTTCCCGGTGTTCTGCCAACCAGCGGCCCGTCTCCTCCAGGGTCATTTCCTTCCATGAAGGGGCATACCAAACCCCCAGCTTATCCAGATCCGCCACCTGCTCATAGAGGGCGCTGAAGGTGGAGGAAAAACCCGCCGCCGCTTCCCGCCGTTTTTCCATGAGCTTTATGCCGTAGAAGGCAAGCTGGGGGTCCAGGGCATCCAGAAGGGGGAGGATGGAAGTACCGGTAGTGCTAGTTTTTAACAGGGTATTTCTGGTTTTAAGGGCCTTACGGTACCTTCGCAGATCCTCCAGATAGTCCGGATCCGTCAGGCTCAGGGTCTGATCAAAAAACCAGCGCCGCCGTTCCAGGCTACCGGTAACGAATTCTATATCCTCATGGCAAAACACGATACAGGGGGCCACTGCCAATAGTTCGCTCCGGTCCTCCAGGCGTTTCCCATCCAGGTATACGGTTTTCTTAGGCCGCTCATAGGTGACCCGCACCTGCTCATAGAGCCGCCCAGCGGATTCGTCCCCGGCAGCCGAACCGGTAAAACGGGCCGACACAGCATAGGCTTGTTCCCCTTCCCGCACTACCTCAGCATCCGGTACCCCCCGGAAGGATGAGGCATAGGAACAGCAATAGACCGCCTCCAGAAAATTCGTCTTACCCTGTCCATTCTCACCGACGAGGAAAACATCCTTTCCCGCAGTGTCAACCTCGGCGTCCGCAAGATTACGGAAGCCCAGGGTACGGAGACTGCCAAAGATCACAACTGCATGGGCATAACGATATGGAAGAAGTCTCGGGGAGGCTCCGGCATGATGGTTATGGCCCGGGTCGCCTCGGTAAAATGGATGCTGACCTCATCCTCACCCATAACCTTAAAGGGTTCTTCGATGTACCGGTAGTTGAGCGCCATAGACAGCTCCTCCCCCTCGTACTTACAGGGAATATCCTCTTTTGCCGTTCCTATATCGCTTTCTTCGGAATATACCGCTATGGTTCCGGGATTAAGCCCAAGATAGACCCGATGGGACTTTTGTTCGACCAAAAGGGAGACCCGCTTGAGGGCGTCCAGCATCTCCATACGGTTCACCGTGAAAAAATAGCTTTGACTTTCTGGAATCACCCGCTGGTAATTGGGGAATTGTCCTTCGATTAACACGGAAGACAAATTATAGGAACCGAATTGAATGAAGATGAGCTTATCGGTAACGGAAATCGATACCAAGCCCTCATCCCCGGCTCGTTTCATGATGATGTGCAGGATTTTGGGAGGGATGATGATGCCGGAAAACTCCTGGATGTCCTCTCCCAGGTCTTTGCTGATATAGGCTAGGCGCCTGCCGTCAGTGGCAACCATGATGAGCTTGTCTTTGGCCTTTTCAAAGAAAACCCCGTTCATGAAATACCGGGTCTCATCATCGGAAACCGCGAAGATGGTCTGGAGAATCATCTCTTTGAAGTCCTTCACCGGCAATTCAAAGGCATCCTCGGTATTAGGCACGGGAAATTCGGGGAATTTCTCAGAGGCGATGCTCTTAAGCTGAAACCGGATCTTCTTCATCGTCGGTTTAATCGTGATCTTCATATCGGTTTGCTCAAATTCAAGCTCCCCTTCAGGGATGGAATTGAGGATGCCTAAGAATTTATCCCCAAACACCGTGGTTGATCCCGGTTCTATGACCATAATCGGAACCTTGGTCTCGAAATTGACCTTTAGATCCGTGGCCTTGATGGAAAGGGTATCATTTTCCGCCTCCAGATAGATATTAGACAAGATGGAGATAGCGTTTTTTGAGGAAATAATCTCCTGGGCTATAGCGATTTCTTTAAGCAGAACGCTCCGTTCACCGGTGAATTTCATAAAGGTTTAGCTCCTTGGTAATGCTGTTACTTTTTACTATAGTTTACTCATTTTGGGATAACTATAACATACTGACCTCGCCATGATACTGCTTTTTCGTGCCTGTTCATAGTCCTTGGAGTTTTGTCTCGAAGCGCTCCAAGGCTTTCCCTTCCAGGCCGGGGCCTGCTGGGGCATCCCCCAGACGCCGCCTGATTTCAGCCAGTTCTTCCCGGGAAAAAGAGACCCCCTCGAGCACATGCCGCTCAAAGGAGGCAACGCATCGAGGCGCCACCTGCTTGGTTATCTCCAGCAAAACCTCCGCATAGCGCCGAATTTCTTGCTGCGCATGGACGTTCAGGCGGAGTTTCAAGAAATGAAAAAGGTTATGCAGGTCGATCTGCCAATACAGCTCCGTATACAGGGAAAGGGGCAGGTTTATCCGGGCCAGTTCCCGGGCAATCCCCTGATCCAGCAGTTTGGTGTATTCCGTATAAGCCCGGCGCTGGGCCGCCTCCATACCGACGCGGACCGCTTGGGCCGTCTCCGCGTCCAGGGCCTCCCCGGAACGACCTTGCTTCTGGTCCGTACTTTGGAAGGCCACATCTCCAGGCACCGGTACATAACAATCATCCTGCAGCACCGAATACCGGCCTGAGATTTCGTTGAGCCGGGCCGTCCGATGCCGTATCCATTGCCGAGCTACGAAGATGGGCAGCTTGACATGAAAGGTGAGGACCACCTGTTCAAAAGGCGAGGTATGCTGATTCCGCAGGAGATAATCAATAAGCCCCGCATCTTCCCGATAACCCTTGGTTCCCGCGCCGTAAGACACCCGGGCGGCCTGCACCACCCGCTCATCTCCGCCTAAATAATCCACTAGTCTGATGAAGCCCTTATCCAAGACCGGAAATGCCTTGTCCAGCAGGGCTTCCGCTTCAGGCACCACACAATGAGCCATTGCATCCTCCGCTTTTGAGTATACCCTATTTCGGGAGTACCGGGAAGCAGGGGGCGGGGCTACGGTCAGGGAAAGGGCGGTTCCTGCCTGCCCTACTGCCCTTGCTCCGGTACGGTGGATAAAAAAGGTGACAATAAGGTAAAAAAGTACTTGACTAAGCGCACCCGCAGGGGTATAAAAAACTATGCTTCCTTGTTTGACCCTGAAAACCCACGTCCAGTACGCGCCGCAACTCCACCGAGGTTCCTCCTGGTATGATCCGGGGGCCGGCGGTTTTACGCGAGGGTCAAGGGCCTTACCTAGAGGCATAGACGTCATACTTCTGCGGAGCAGGTCCGCCATGCGGCAAATAAGGAGTTTTTTATGATCCAGACCCACTA
>JAISPY010000204.1 GCA_031274565.1 Treponema sp. | reverse complement strand
TGGTTCCCCTCCTGCCCGCTCCCCCGGATCGTCTTTCCGTCTATCGCTACCCGCCGCCCGCAGGCTGTGCTCATCCCTCCCAGCCAGTTTTGCAGACATTTCAGCAATTCCGCCGGATTCACCCGTTCAAATATCCTGCGGAATGGGTCCTCGTCCGGTATCCCGTGCGGAAGTTCCAAAAACTGCCGAAACCACTCCTCCCGGTCCCGTCCCAGCTCTTCCATCTCATCAAATCCTTCCCCCCGGGTCGTTATCGAGCATAACCCGATGACCAACAGGTCTATCAGCTTGTGCCGTAGATTCCCCCATTGCCTCCTTGGGTCCGGTATCCCTCCCAGTTCTTCCTTCATCCGCCTTGCCGCTTCTGCTGTTAGTTCCATTCTTCCCCTCCTGCTGGATCCCTTGAGGGTATCTTAGCATGAAAAAGTAAGTGCTGTTGCCCTGAATCATACCCCCCTGTGATTGAAAAGGGAAAAGTATACCCTTTTAATAATAAGGGATTACGTTACCCCCTTACCCCTCTTTTTACATAATTATCGGTGTATTATAAGAAACTACCCAATTAGTTGGTTTCTTAAAGGCTACAAGGGTCTACTATTTCCTTCCCGGTCCCTCCCAACCACCCTTCGGGAAAACATTACGGTTTCGCGTCGCTCCTGAGTACGCCAAGTTCCGCTCTTGCATTTCTTAGTCTCATCGGTATAGCATAAAGGGCAAGCTGAAAACGTTAGCGGATTTTCACTATGCCAAGGAGTTATTGTGGCTAAAGAAGAAGCGATTGAAGTAGAAGGGGTAGTCCGGGAGGCTCTCCCTAATACCATGTTTAGGGTGGAGCTGGATAATCAGAACGGACACTTGATACTCGCCCACCTTTCCGGCAAGATGCGGAAACATTACATCCGTATCGTACCCGGTGACCGGGTACGGATTGCCCTTTCTCCCTATGATTTAAACCGGGGCCGCATTATTTACCGTGAACGGTAGGTACCGGAGGCTGATCCGGTAGCGGTTCTCGTTGAAAACCCTTCAGGTTGTTTCCTCCCATGAGAATTGATACAGTCGTTTCAAGATATCCTTGATTTTGTCCCCATAGGTCGGATCTACGGACCAGGTTCCTGCAAGGCCTTGAATGAGGGGGGATGAACCGTACCGGACCCAGCGGTAGCGGGGATCGACCAGTTCTTGCTTGAGCGGAGCATCGGTGGCATACCCCTTGAGGTGCTGGATTTGAGCCCGGACACCGGTTCGGGGATCCGGAAACCGTTCCCCGGGCTGTCCTGGACCGGTGGAGCCGAGGCCGCAGAAGTTGTTCATGTCGGGAGTTACCAAGTTTCCATACCGGAGGAATCCGGTTTCAAGACACATCTGGGCAAAGGCGACATCATGATTGACCCCTTCAATGCCGGCTTCCGCCACGTACAGGGCAGCTAAGTCCCTGACAAAGGACTCTGCGGCTTCCGGATTAGCGGCAAGCAAGAATGAAGCAAGCTTTTCGGGGACCATAATCCCCTTTCCCATGATGTATTCAGGAACCGGCGGAGGGGGAGGCTCTTCCGGTACATTTCCCGGAAGAGGAACTGCCGGAGCAGGATTTTCAGGGATCTCCACTCCGGGACGGGTGGCGCAGGAAAAGAAGATACCCGCCACCAGGATACATAAAAACCAAATACGCATACTGTTATATCGGCTTGATTTTTCTTTTCTTCTCAATAGGGTCTGTATCGCCATTCTATGCGCGGGGGATCAAATTTTCTCTAAAGCGTTTTTCTTAATAGCCGATATTAATAAAAGTAACCTAACCAGAACCAGGTGATCATCGGTCACGTTTATGGTTCTGTGCAGCGGTTGAGGATTTTATAGAACATGTTTTTTCAATCATGCAGACGGCATGGATGCCGCGGTGTAAAAAATCGTGATAGGGATCACGGTACACCGGAAAAACCAAAGGAGTGAACAGTATGATCATTAACCACAACATAAGCGCTATGTTTGCCGACCGGTCTCTTAAATCCACCCAGAGCAATCTGGAGAAGAACATCGAGAAATTGTCGAGCGGCTTGCGTATCAACCGATCCGGGGACGATCCTTCAGGGCTTGCGGTTTCCGAAAAACTGCGGAGCCAAATTCGGGGCTTGAATATGGCTTCGGCCAATGCCCAGAATGGCATTTCGTTTATTCAGACCACCGAAGGGTATCTCCAAGAAAGCCAGGACATCTTACAGCGGCTTCGTGAATTGGCTGTGCAGTCCTCGAACGGGATTTATACTGAAGAAGACCGGACGTATATTCAAATCGAAGTCTCCGCCCTCATTGATGAATTGGACCGGGTTGCTTCCCACGCCCAATTCAACGGGATGAATCTGCTGACTGGAAGGTTTGCCCGGCAAGGTGGTGAAAATGTGGTTGCTGCTTCGCTCTGGCTTCACATTGGGGCAAACATGGATCAGCGCGAACAGGTGTTTATCAGCACCATGACCGCCAAGTCCCTGGGAGTTCGAGACCTGGGGGATGAGAGCCTGCTTACCCTTATGGATCCGGACAGTGCCAACCGGGCGCTGGGAACCCTTGACGAAGCGCTAAAGCTGGTCAGTAAACAGCGGGCAGATTTGGGTGCGTACCAGAACCGCTTGGAACAGGCGATCCGGGGCATTGATATCGGAGCAGAAAATCTGCAAGCCTCTGAATCCCGCATCCGGGATGCCAATATGGCCAGTGAAATGGTGGCCTTTACCAAGAATCAGATTATTAGCCAGGCGGGTACGGCCATGCTGGCTCAGGCCAACCAGAGAAGCCAGGGTATCCTCCAGTTGCTGCAGTAGCTTCGGCCTAGCATTCATTCCCGTGAGGGCACTGGAGGGTGTGAGGTCCTCAGCAAGACGTTGTTCCGGTTGCAGCTGGAACAGCGTCTTTTTATTTAAGCTCAATATTTATGATCAGGTTGGTAAATAGGCTAGGGTGTAGGGGATTGTCGATATACCTACCGTTCAGTATAATACCGATATGGAATCATCGGCACATACTAAGGTCATAATCCTCGATAAAGCCCTGAACTTGTTTTCCCGTAAAGGTTATGCATCCGTGGGTATCCAGGAAATTGTTACCGAAGCGGGGATCACCAAGCCGACCCTGTACTACTATTTCAAAAGCAAGCAGGGACTCCTAGAGGCCATCATTGCCGAACATGGCGCGGAGCTTCTCAGGATAACCCGAAAAGCGGCGGAATACCGGCATGATATAGGCATGAATTTGACGGCTATCTTACGGGAGACCATCTCCTTTGCCCACCGGGATACCTCGTTCTACCGATTGGGGATGAGTCTTTTTTCCGCTGCTCCGGAGACAGCCGGGTATGCTCCGGGGCATAGGCTTCGACGGGAACTGGTTGCGCTCCTGGAAAGACTGTTTATAGCCGCTGCGGAGGATCATGCTCCGTTGCGGAATCGGGAAAAGGTATACGCCGAAACCTTTAGGGGACTCATTGAAACCTGGGCAGCCCTTTCCATTGATGGCGCCGTGCAGCGTGAAATCCAAATCGATGCGTATCTGCAATACCGAATCATTCATCAGTACCTATACGGTATTTTTTCATAGGGGGTACGGGGGAGCTGATTAGTATCGGTACTATACCGAATGATAGGTATATGCCTCTGATGCTTCCCGAGCAGGGTAAAGAAGCAAATAGAGCGGGGCCTAGCAAAAGCCCCCCAAACCACCGGCTATGGATACGCTCCATCTATCCTGATATATCTACTAAAGGGGACTCTTGTCATACCTATAAAGAATGGGGTATGGTAATCTATAAATAATACTATCTTTTGTAACAGAGTATTGTTTAAGAGCATTGTTTATCGGAGGGTTAATTAAATGCTAAGAAAATGGGTGTTGGCTATGGTGCTCATAGCTGCGACGGGAATGGTTTTTGCGGAAACCTATGATGTGGTTAATCGCGAAGAAGCCGTGTTCATTCTTGATGGCGTGGTGGACGAGCGGGTCTGGGATACGGTTCCCCCGATCGGCAACTTTATTTTGCCTTGGGAAGAGGAAGCGGCTCCTGCAACGGTGTTCAGGGCCTATCATGACGCGGATAACTTCTATTTCTCCTTCGTGCTTGAAGACGAGGATATCGTATCCGCCGAAGAAGTAGGAGACGAGGAAGAGATTGCCAGCTTAGATTCGGTGCAGTTGCTTTTTGCCGCTCACCAGATCGACCGGCCGGTAGAAGGGGAACTTCCTCCGTATTATTCGGTTTCCATTGACGCCTTAGGCCATGTCCGCGATTATTCGGTGGTGTATTATTTGCGGGATCAGGACAATGATTGGGGATTTACCGATCAGCAAGTAGCCGGCAGGATCTTTGACGGACGCTATTCAGTGGAAGGAGTCATTCCTCTTGAATCGTTCCGGGAAGTGGGTATTCTTAACGAGGATAACGAGACCCTGCTGCTGGCGGGTATTTTCCGGGCTGAGTGGAGCACCGACGCCGAGGAGCCCCGATGGATATCCTGGATTGATAATCTGGCCTCGGTATCAGAAACCCCTGATATTCATCTTGCCGCTTCCTTTGGCCGGTTTAGACTGATTCCCTGAGGATTTTTTCTAGTAATACCCAGTAGGGCATGGTATTCGTGGGTGGTTCTTACATACCAGATCCATACCCAGCAGCGTCTCTTACCTCCCCCGGTTGTAAGAGACGCTTTTTTTATGGGACTGCTTTCGCCCTGGGCTTGACTGCGCTCATGGGTCTTCAGGAAGGTTCCCGGGGCGGAAGCCGAAGGGAGCGGGTCCTAAAGCAGCGGGCGGCTCTATTGGTTGGTACCAAGAATGCCGATATTGGTAAGGTATGAATGCCCTGGCAGTATTATATGGGGGCAGCCTTACTGAGGCGGCCTATGAGCAGGTCTTTGCAGGGAAAAGCGCCTTTGACCGGGCGGTAGAACGAGCGGCTGCGTTTCCGAATACCCGTAAAATTCTCCTCCTAATGCAGGATCCGCTGATGCGGCAAAGCGATCTGGTCCAAGGAGTGGGGATTGCGTGTATACCGGCATCCTCATGGACCAGAAAACAAGTCCTTGATACCATTGCCCGGGAATCTGAAGGCTTTGATTACACCTATGTTGCCTGGGCGGATTGTCCTTTCTTGGATCCGGATCTTGCCAAGGCCATTGCCGAACGACACCTCCGGTATGCGGCGGAATATTCTTATGCCGACGGCTGGCCCTACGGTCTTGCCCCGGAAATATTGGGTCCGGGTATGGGGGGGATTCTCGCAAAACTAGCCGGGGATACGGAAGATCCGATGGAGCGGGATGCCCTGTTTTCGGTGATACAGAAAGATATCAATGCCTTTGATATAGAAACGGTGATTTCCCCGGTGGATCTCCGCTACCACCGGCTGAGTCTTGCCGCGGATACTAAGCGGAATCTCCTGCTCTTGACCCGGTTTGCGGAAGCGGGTTTTTCCTGTGCCCAGGACGCTGAAAAAATAATCACCGAACAACCTGAGCTCCTGCGGACCCTTCCTAATTTCTTCAGTATACAGGCAGCAGGTCCCTGTCCCCAGCGCTGTACCCTCTGTCCCTATCCCCGGTTTCAGGGTGCGGGGGACCTTACCCAACGAAAAGACTTTCTTGCGGCGGACCGTTTTGCGGAACTCTTGGAACGGATCATTTCCTTTGCCGGAGATGGGGTTATCGATCTTTCCCTGTGGGGGGAATTCGGTCTCCATCCTGCAAAGCTGGAACTTATCCGCCGGGTACTCGCTCGGCCTGAGCTATCCCTGATTATCGAAACTTCCGGCCTGGGCTGGAAGACCGAAGAGCTTGAACAGGCGGCGACAGAAGCCCGGCAAGCCCTGCCCCGGCGCAACCGGATGGCGCCCCTCTCGTGGATAATCTCCCTGGACGCCCAGGACCCTGAACGGTACCGGGAAATCCGGGGTCCAGGCTATGCCCAGGCTCTTGCCACCGCTAAAACCTTGACCCGGCTTTTCCCCCGAGATGCCTATGTGCAAGCGGTCAGGGTCAAGGGCTTCGAAGATGACATCGAACACTTTTACCGGTTCTGGAAAGAAGCCGGGGCGGCGAGCATCATCCAGAAATACGATCATTTCTGTGGCGCCTTGCCTGCATTGGGGGCGGCGGATCTCTCACCGGTAAAGCGCCAACCCTGCTGGCATCTCATGCGGGATATGGTGATCTTGCTTGACGGAACCGTTCCCTGCTGCAGGGAAGATCTGGCCGCCCTTACCGGGGGGACGGAAAAAGGGATCCTGGGCAATGTGTTTGCTGAGTCGCTACCAACCATTTGGGATCGGGGTGCAGTTTTCTACCGGGAACAGGGTACGTCGGCCTATACCGGCATCTGCGCGGGGTGTGATGAATACTATACCTACAATTTTTAACGATACCCTACCTTCTTATACCGCTGTGGGGGGGACCGAGCGGGGAGCTTCCACCGGGCTTTCCGCAGTACTGCTGGGCCGGGGGGGAGGGCGTTATCCCCGGCGCATCCGTTTCCAAGAACTGGAAAAAGCAGGGTTTGATTATATCATCTCCATGGAAGGCCCTCAGGAACGCTACGATGTGGAAGAACTCTCCGGACTTTTTCCGCAGGTGCGGTTCATTTTGTTGAAAGAGGCGGTGAGCCTGGGGGAACAGATCAACCTGGCGGCGTCAGAACTCTCCAGCCCGCTGTTTTTTGTATTGCGGAATGATCTGCGGATCCTCCATAGTGGCGGCGCTTCCCGAATGGAAGAGCGGCTTAGGCTGGGGAAGGAAGAACTGTACAAGGGAGAAGGGCAAAAAAGCGCATATAAACGGCTTTGTACGGTGCCGTTGATTCAGAATTCCCATTTTGAAACCCTGCCCACCCTTACCGCTCCGGCGGTGTTCCATACCACGGTGAAACCCCTCTTCTTTGCCCCGGCCAAGGAAGGACAGCTCTCCCTGTACCCCTTTGACGGGGTCGGCATCTATGATAGGATCCGGTTTATTCGGCTGGGAGGTTTTGACAGCACCTTAAAAAGCACCCACTGGCAGCTCATGGATTTCGGGTTCCGGGCGTATCTGTGGGGAGAGCAGATCAGCGCCACCCAACTGATACGGCTTTCCTATGATGGAGAGACGCCCCCTGAGGATAGTACCGCGGATGAAAGCTACCGGCGCTTTTATCTTAAAAATCTGGCGCCGGTCTTCCGAGGGGATTCCGCCTCTATTCCGCTCAGGCGTTTCCCGGGCTATCTCTGGCGGAGCGGCCAGGGCCTCTTTGCCGCGTGGCATGATTTTTCCCAGGGACGCCAATGGGTTAAGACGAACCGCTACCGTTTTCGCAGTGACGCCCGGGCCATAACCGAACTCTGGGAGGATATCGGCGAACTTTCAGAGGATCATACCCGGACCGAAGAGGGGAGAATGGAAAATCTGGGGCTGGAAGTACTCAGATTTGAACCGCCGAAAAGTGAACCCCAGCGAATCGAAGGTTCAGGGCCTGCTGAATGATGACTGCGGTGGTACTCCAGGCGCGGCTTGATTCAACCCGCCTTCCTGGAAAGTCGCTCCTCCCCCTGGGGGGCAAACCCCTGGTCCTGCGGGTCATGGAGGCCCTCAAGGGGGTGCGCGGTGACCGGTATGTCCTGGCCTGCCCAGAGGACTGCGTTGTAGCCTTTGGCCCCTTGGCGGAGCAGGCTGGTTTTGATCTCCTTGGAGGATCAAAGGAAGATGTGTTAAGCCGGTATGGGGATGCGGTGCGTCGCTTCGGAATAGACCGTCTTATCAGGGCAACCGCGGACAATCCCTTTGTCTTTGCGGATGCGGCGAATGTTCTCAACCAGGAGGCCTTGGACCGTAAGGCCGATTATGCCGGGTACAGCGGACTGCCCCACGGCGCGGGAGTGGAATCCGTTGCCGCAGAAGCCCTGCTCAGGGCAGAAAGGGAGGCCGCCTTCAAACCTGAACGGGAACATGTGTGTCCCTATTTGTATACCCATCCCGAATGGTTCCTGCTCCACCGGCCCTTGGCCCCCCTGGTATGGCAGGCTCCGTCGCTACGGATAAGCATCGATACGCCGGAAGATTACCAACGGGCGCAGGTACTGTTTGAGACCCTGCACCGGGAGCCTGGATCACATCCTTTTCGCGGGGAGACCATCATTACCGCCTATCGCAAGGCCCTTTTTCCGTCAGGGGATGAACTGCCATGATGCGGGGTCCCCTCCTGGTAGTTTCCACCTTTGAAAAAGGCCGCGGGGGAGGGCACCTGGTCCGTTCCGTGGTTCTGGTCCGTTCCCTCCGCTCCCGGCACCGGGAGGCCTATCTCACTATTCCGGGGCTTAGGGAGGAGGAGGTACACTCCCCCCTGTTTTCAGAAGATTGTATACCGTGGCTTATACGCGACGAAAAGACCCTCAGAACAAAACCCTGGGAAGGTATTATTCTGGACTGCTTCAGAACCACTCCCGCAGAATTCGCCCGATGGTCCGCCCTCGCCCCGCTCATCGGCATTGATGAGGGAGGGCCGCGGCGGGATAGCTTTGATTTTCTTATGGATCTGCTTCCCGGTCCTCCGGGTAGATCCACCCCCAATATACTTTCCCCGGGTCTCCTCCCGCTTCCGCAAAACCGGCGCGCTTCCTTCACCGCTCCAAAGCGGCTTACCCTGCACGTCCTGGTGAGTTTCGGTATGGAGGATCCTGCAGGGCTTACCCTTCCCGTGTGCCTCGCCCTGAAAGCCCCGGGACAAACCGCCATTACCGCGCTTTTCGGTGGACACAACCCGGCAGGCGCGAAGGCCCTGGCCGCCGCCGGAATCCGGGTTGTGGAGGGATTGGCGGAACTCCGGGAACAGCTTGCGGAATATGATCTGCTGGTTACGCATTTTGGCCTTACGGCTTTTGAAAGCCTGGCTGCCCGGGTACCGGTGATTCTCCTATCCCCCGGCAGGTATCACGAGCAACTAGCCCACCATGCGGGTTTCCTGTCTGCGGGAATTAGGGAAAAGGGTGTGCGGCGCTTAAGGCGCATCCTCTATACCAAGACCCCTGAAGCGCTCCTCCTCAATGACGAAGCGCTGCATGCCTTGGGGAATCGCTGTGAGCGGATTCGGACACGCTATGAGCTTGATCCGCCGGGAGGGGATGCAGCCCCTTCTCCCCGGAATCTCGGCGATCTGCTGGCGGTTTCCAGCCTCCGGGTTCCCGTATCCTGCCCTATCTGCGGGAATCAGGTCCCGGCTAAGGATCCGGTCTGCGCCCGGTTCCCGGATCGGACCTACCGGCGGTGCGGCCGTTGCGGGACGGTGTACCTCCTCCGTTCCTCTTTGCCGCCCATAGTATATGAACGGGACTACTTCTTTACGTTGTATAAGCGGCAGTATGGAAAGACCTACCTTGAAGATTTTCCGAACCTCGTACAAGCCGGTAAAGACCGGCTGGGCCGGATTAAGCGGCTTTTGTCCCGAACCGGAGGTTTTCCCCAGCCCCGGGTCCTAGATATAGGCTGTGCATACGGGCCGTTCCTGGTTGCCGCCCGAGAAGAGGGGTTTGCGCCTTTTGGCATGGATCCTGCTGAAGACGCAGTCCGGTATGTGCGGGATGAGCTCCGGATCCCCGCATTCCAGGGTTTTTTCCCGGAAACCCCGTTGCCAGAAGAAGTAACTCGTGAAGGGTTTGACCTCATCTCCCTCTGGTATGTAATCGAACATTTTGAACGGCCCGCAGCGGTCTTGTGGGAACTGTACCGGCTCCTCAAACCGGGGGGGGTCCTGGCCTTTGCAACCCCTTCTGGGTCCGGTATATCAGGCCGCAGGTCCTTCAAACGCTTCCTGGAACAGAGTCCGCCGGATCACTGGACCATTTGGAAGCCTGCCCAAACCAGGGACAT
>JAISPY010000066.1 GCA_031274565.1 Treponema sp. | reverse complement strand
CTTACAAGTGCTCAAATCAGGAACATACAAGATACAACCGAAACAAAACCACTATAACCGCCTGGAACTAGATGAGTTTTGGACGTATGTGGGGGAAAAAAGAACAAGGTATGGCTTATTTACGCCTATCACCGGGATACGGTGGAACTAGTGACGTTTGTGTGGGGGAAACGGGACCTGAAAACGGCGTTGAAACTGAAAAAGCGGATAAAAACGGCTGGGAATAACCTATGACCGGATAGCGACGGACGACTGGAATAGCTTCCTGGCCGCATTCGCCGAAGATTGCCATGATGTCGGCAAGAAGTACACGGTAGGCATAGAAGGGAATAATTGCCGGTTACGGCATCGGTTAAGGAGGGCATTTCGCCGTACCTGCTGTTTTTCCAAGAAGCTACGTAACCACTGGAAGGCTTTTGACATGGCTTTCTTTTACCTCAATTACGGCTTTGTTTGATGGCCTCATCATACTTTCTGGATCACCACCTGATTTTCAATAGAAGGGACAATTTTTTATGGGTATTACGGCAAAATTACAGCCTGTTTTTATAATTTTTTCAGCATTTTTGGGTATTCTTATTGGAAAAATTAATATACATATTGAACACAACGCGGGTAATTTTATTGAAGTATTCTTAATGATTATGCTCTTTTTTACTTTTTTGGGTATTGATATAAAAGAAATTTCAAAATCATTTACTAATTTAAAATTTTCAATGACTGCATTAATAATTAATTTTTTATGGACACCTGTTTTTTCATTTGTATTATCAAAGATGTTTTTCCCCGGACAAATTGATTTACAAATTGGTTTTATTATGTTAATGGTAACACCATGCACCGATTGGTATTTAATTTTCACAGGACTATCAAATGGTAATGTAACATTAGGTTCATCGGTTTTGCCGTTAAATTTAATATTACAAATTATATTGTTGCCGGTGTATTTATTTATTTTTATGGGCAAAACTGTTTCATTTGATATTAAAATAATTATTCAAAGTATTGTTTTTGTTCTATTTATACCTTTAATTTTGGCTAATCTAATAAAGATAATTATCAATAAAATAAAGTTTGAAAAATATTTCAATAAAATACTTGAAAAGAATGACGGTATTCAGTTTGCTTTATTATGTTTTGCGATAATTTCAATGTTTGCATCTCAAGGTTCTTTATTGCTAGTCAATTTAATTATTTTTGTAAAATTGTTAATTCCTTTATTGTTATTTTTTATAATAAATTTCTTTTTATCATTTTGCATTGGTAAAAAATTAAAATTGTCCTTTCAAAATATTATACCATTAATTTTTACAACATCTGCAAGAAATTCACCAATATCATTAGCCATAGCAATAATAACATTTCCTTTACAACCCATAATATCATTGGTTTTAGTAATGGGACCTTTAATTGAATTGCCTATACTTGCAATAAATTCAACAGTATTAAGAAAAATCGGAGAGAAAAAGTAAGGCGCACGCTCTGTAGTAGGTTTTTACTTCGCATAACGGTCTGTTAACACTTCGGACACGAAGTGTCCGCGGTCATTCCGCTTCGCGTAGACCTTCGGTCTGAACATTCTCACGCCAGCCTCCACCCACATTTTTGCAGCCCTAGTCGCCGTTCCTGCGGAACGGATGCTGCGGCACGATGCCGAGCAAAGCCCTTATTCGCCTCTGGCAAAACGCCGCATACAGCCGGAACGATGGGTGCTATCCAGGCATCCACGGATCAGCTTAAACGCAGTTGGTCGCTGGTCAGGTCCTGGCGCTTAATATCCCGGAACCGCTGGACGATGTCCTGGGCGCCAATCCGGGCCTTTTCAGTTGCGCCTATATCCAGGATGATTTCCCCCTGGTCCATCATGAGGAGCCGGTTGCCGTATTCCAAGGCATGGGCCATGTTGTGGGTGATCATCAGCACGGTCAGATGGTACTCCCGGGCAAACCGGAGGGTGAGATCCATGATCAGTTCCGCGTTGCGAGGGTCCAATGCCGCGGTATGCTCATCCAGGAGCAAGAGACTCGGCCGGGACATCACCGTCATAAGGAGGGTCAAGGCTTGACGCTGTCCTCCGGAAAAAAGCTCCACATTGTCGTTCAAGCGATTTTCCAGTCCCATGCCCAAGAGCCGGAGCTGCTCCCGGAAGGTCTCCTTCATACGTTTGGTGAGGCTGATGGTAAGCCCCTTATAGCCTTTCTTATGGCAGATCATCATGTTATCCGCGAGACTCATCTTCCCTGCGGTTCCCAGCAGGGGATTCTGAAATATCCTGCCGATATACCTGGCCCGGCGGTATTCCGCTTCCCGGGTGATCTCCCGCTCCCGGTCCCGCGCCGCATCGAAGATGAAAATCCGGCCTGCAGTGGGCATACAGGAGCCGGCGATTACGTTGTACAAGGTGGTTTTGCCCGCGCCGCTGGAACCAATAATGGTGATAAAATCCCCCGGCCCTACCAAGAGGGTGAGTTGGTCAAGCCCGGTATGCTCATCCGGGGTTCCTGCACCAAACACCACGCGCACCTTTTCAAGCCGGATCATGGGACCTCCTTTTTGTCCGGGGTTTGCTCCGAAATCCGGTCTTGGAAATGATGATGCAGAGGATGATGAGGATCCCGGTGATGAGCTTTAAGTCATTAGCGGTCATGTGCACGTAATACCCGTAATTTCGGGCCAGGTACATGAGGGCTCGGTAGAGGATGGACCCCAGAATGACCCGCAGGGTCAAGGAACTGATCTTGTTGGAACGGATGAGGAACTCCCCGATCATCAGGGAGGCAAGCCCGGAGACGATCATGCCGCTGCCCAGGTTCACATCGGCGAAGCCCTGGTACATCGCGGTAAAGGCGCCGGCTACCCCGGTCATGCCGTTGGCAAGACATATCCCGCTCATCTTAATCATATCCGGATTCATCCCCTGGGATATGATGAGCTGGGGATTGGCCCCGAGCGCGCCCATGGACAAGCCGTAATCAGTGTGAAAAAACAGGTCCAGCAGGATCTTAATGCCCAGGACCACCAGTGCGCAGTAGATCACGACGGCCCCTTGGGGAGGCATGAAATCGCCGGCCCAGTCCCCGATCCGGCTAAAGAGCGTAGGAACCCGCAGGAGGGAAAGGTTCGCCCGGTTGGACATGACCCGGAGGTTTATGGAGTACAGCATGGTCATGGTGAGAATACCCGAGAGGAGGTCCGGGATTTTAAGCCGGGTGTGGATGAGGGAGGTGAGCAAACCTGCGGCAGCGCCGGCGACAAAAGCGAGGGCAAGAGCGGCCGCAGGGGGAACGCCCCGCATGAGCAGCGCCGCCATGACCGCCGCACCCAAGGGGAAGGACCCATCTACGGTCATGTCGGCAAAATTCAGTACCCTAAAGGTGATAAATACCCCCCACACCATGATACCGTAGATCAGTCCCTCGATTAGAATACCCTCTATCACTTTTTTATTACTCCCCACTCCTTTTTATGCGCCCAGGGTGCGCTCCCATTTGCCTTCTGGCTACTTGGTGTGCAAGGTTCCGTTTTCAAAGATATAGTTTGCCATGGACCGGTACTGCTCTGGGATGGTAATGCCGCAGGTTTTCGCCGCGTCCAGGTCAAAGAGCAGGTCTGATTCCGCGGGATCCGTGAGGAATTTCACGGGAATATCCCCTGGTTTCTTGCCGGAGAGGATATCCGCCACGATATTGCCGGTGGCAAGCCCCGCCTTATAGTAATTAAACCCCGAAGCTATCATACAGCCGCCAGATAACGCGCCGGTTACATCGCCGGAGAAAATGGGCTTCTTGGCTTCGTTGAAGACCTGCACGAGCGCAGGCAAGGCCGAATAGACCGTATTATCCGTGGTGAGGTAAATGCCGTCTACCCGGTTCACAATGGCCTCCGCTGCCTGGCGCAGTTCCGCGGAGGTACTGATGGACTGGGTAACGAGGGCTATCCCCTGGGCCTGACATGCCTCTTCAACCAGGGTGAGCGCGGAAATCGAATTGGCCTCGGAACTGGTGTAAATATAGCCCAGCGCGGTAATACCGGCGATCTCCTTGAAGAGGGCGATATGCTCCCCGGTGGGTATGGCGTCAGAGAGACCGGTTACGTTTCCCGAACCATTGGCCAGGGACGACACCAGGGACGCCCCTACCGGATCGGTTACCGCGGTGAAGACCACCGGGATGTCCTTGAAGGTATTGGCCAAGGCTACCGCAATGGGGGTCGCAATCCCCACCGCCACATCCACCTTATCAGACTTGAACTTGTTGGCGATCTGGGAGGCGGTGTTCATATCCCCGTTGGCGTTCTGCGAATCAATGATCCCCTGAACACCCCGGGCCTTGAGGCTGTCCTGAATACCCCGCTCGCAGGCGTCTAGAGCTTCATGCTGGACGATCTTGGCAATACCGATGCGAATCTGCTTAGGGGCTTGCCCCGAAGCAGGCTGTTCTCTGGCTCCCGCAGACATAAAAAGGAGCGCCGCGATACCCAATCCTATAATCGCCCCTAACTTCCGTACTATCTTTTTCATCATAACTCCTTGTATAGCTAACTTGTATATGCACTATACTAGAATATATATCCATATTGCAAGGGGGTTTCAGGCAAAAATGTATACATATACTTGCGCTGAACCAGGCTCTGGGAACCCCGCCAAGCGAACCGATTCATGCCGGGCAGTACTGATAGATGCGGCCTCCGGCAGAGAAGCGGGCCGCATCAACGAGGGCAGATTGTCAAGTCAAGCGCAACCTTTGGAGGCTAAAAACTCGACCGGAGACAAGCACCCCAGGCATTTGCGGGGACGATTGTTTATCAAAGACTTGGTCTATACCCGTAGTGAGGCGTTGGAGTATGTATCACCCGATCAATACGATCCCTGCCCTTCTTAGGATCGTGCCAAACCTCATACCCCGTGATCCGCTGGAAATCCGGTCCGGTTTTCCGGTATCCCAAGGGTTGCGGAGGATCGAGTCGCCTGTCTACTTTCCGCTCGGCGCAGTATCATTTCACCGGCGATACTGATGGCTATTTCTTCCGGGGTTTCAGAACGGATCTTGATCCCTATGGGGGCATTCAATTTGTTTAACCG
The DNA here is from genome assembly GCA_031274565.1 of Treponema sp. GTDB lineage: Bacteria > Spirochaetota > Spirochaetia > Treponematales > Breznakiellaceae > JAIRLU01. The sequence continues at coordinate 2,848 of JAISPY010000066.1, read as the reverse complement.
TGCTTCCCCTACCCCCTCAGCGTGGAGTTGCTGTTTTACTGCGGCGATTTTTCCCTGGCTGCCTATAACCCCTATATAGACGCAATCCACAGCGATGAGCTGCCGCAACACCGCAAGGTCATAGGCATGGGTAACAATCACGATATAGTCATGGGATCGTATGGTTATCTGGTGACGTATCCCAGCATAATCGCCACAGATTACATCGTAGGCAGTGGGAAACAGTTCCCGACTGACGAATTCCTCTCGATTGTCAAAAATAACGCAGCGAAAGCCCACGGTGGTCAGGACCGGTTCCAGGGCTTGGGCTACATGTCCTGCGCCGAATATGAATACCTTGCCGGCGAAATTGATAGGTTCGCTGTATATACACCGGCCGGCGGTTTTAACCAGGACCCCTTTGTTCCTGGTCAGGGCCATGAGGTCATGACCGCTGAGATCTATCCCCTGGGGAGGATTATGGGCGCGGTACAGGCGCATGCTCCAATCCGACGGATCGGTTAAATCCGTAAAAAGCCAACTATCCTCGTCCATATCCAGGGTGGCAAGGATCTCCTGTATAAGGCTGATGTTTTTTTCGTCCTTCCCCGCGATACATTGAAAAAAAATCTCTACGTCCCCGCCGCAGAGCATGCCTAAATCTTCCTCATCGTTAGCATACAGCCTATATATCTTCCGCCGGGATATCTGGTGTTCCAGAAACTTTTGGGCCAGTTGTATGGATTGATATTCTAAGGTACCGCCCCCTATGGTGCCGCAGATACGCCCGTTTTTACCCACCAGCATGTGGGCGCCGGCGCTTCGGGGACTTGAACCTATTTCGGCCACAATCGTAGCCAGTACCGTATCCTCACCGGCGCTTGTTTTTTCAAGTATCGCAGTAAACAGTTCTTTTATGGTCATACCGTTCCTTCATTTCACCCGTTTCCTGTACGGGTCGTGGGTCGTATTCTTAACTATAGCAAAAGATGGGCGTTTCTGCTACATAATGACTTAGTAACGTACCGGGCAAAAATATCTGGTACCGTAAGTCTTTATAGTATAAAGACTTACGATTTTTAATATCCTCGCCCTGTTTGTCCACCTGGTGGTTATTCACAGCCTTTCCAAAATCAGATCTGTTCAGGTTGCTTAACCAATTGGCCAATACTCTGGTAAACTTCGTCATAGCTTGTCTTTCCTTCTGCTATAATGATGTATGATGGTTTCTTTATACCATCTGAAGGGTTAAGATACAAGCTATGTCACAACCAGGGGCTAACCATGTAATGACGGTCGTTCTTGGACGACATATATCAAACGTTGCCGTACCGTCAGCGAAGGAAATAGCTATGGATTTCAAATCTTTTCTGGTATTCAGTATTGGGCAAAAAAGACGGAAACCGATGGTACGATGTCGGCATAGATTCCCAAATGTTGCAAGTGCTACAGGATAGATACACTATATTTATTCCTGAAAAATTTAACCGTGAACCGGGAAATAAAGATTATTTCGATGACCTGGACGAGCGGGAACGGTATACCTTTGAATCTATTGTTATTCTGGGTCAGTCTGAAGGCGCTCTAATATTGCCTGTATTATATCACCAGATTGACGTTGCCAATATCTCCTTACTTGTATCCGTTGCCGGTGGTGGACTTTCGCTCCATGAAAAAGATACCCAATTCTTATAGCGTCCGGGGTCACGCCGAAAGCCTGGAAAAGATTCTATACCGATGTGCTTGAGGAATACCGTAATAAGCCCTATCCTGATTCTCTTGAGATAGGCTATTTAGGTATGCTCTTTCGATATTGGAGCAGTTTTATTGATGTTAGACCGGCTGATTATTATGAATATATCGATATTCAGGTGTTATTTGTACATGGAAAAAAAGATTACCGTATTCCGGTAGAATCAAGCGGCTATGTTGAACGCAAGCTGCCTGACAAGCCTTTTGAGTATCTCTACTATCCAAAGATGGCGCATGGTCCCTCAAATTATCAAGAAGGCGTGGCTATGCGTGAAGCTATAGCGGCGTGGATTATCGCCAATGATCCGTAATGGTCTACCAGCGTCAAAGACATGGTAATGACTGTGGTCCCGCTTGCCTCGTGATGCTTGCGTCCTGCTATCAGGTATCCGTTGATTTACCTACGGTGAGGCGGATATGCAAGGTGAAACTAATGGGAACCACCCTTGAAGGATTACTTACCGCCGCTATGCTACCAAAGGGGACTTTTCTATTGGTTTTCTAAGGGGACATTATCACTGATTTTTAACCCAGCGCTGCATGAAAGCAAGTAAAACCAGTGTTGCCGACAAAATGTGGTGGAGCAATGGAGTGGGAATGTTCAGACCAAAGGTCTGCGCGAAGCGGAATGACCTAGCCATTGCGAAACCCGAGCCACCTACTGGTGGCGAAGCGTAAACAGACTTGTTGAGACTGTCGAATTAGTCTCTGATATGCTAAATCACCACCATATATCAGGGCTAGCGCACATAAAAATTTTTGTCCACAAATTAGAAGGAATCACGCTCTAAAATCCGTTAAATCAGCGTAATCGGTGGATTTTTTATCTTTATACTCGCTCATTACGCTCATTTTTGCGAATTAAGAACGGTAGTCATTCCATAATTCGCGGACTCTTTTGTCTATATGCGCTCGCCACCATATATAGTATAATATTCAATAATAATACGCTATATGTAGTGGCACGAGAGCTGTAAAATTACTTTTCCGACAGTCTCGTTGAGACTGTCGGAAAAGTATACAAAACAGAAAAAATGTGTTATGTTTTGGTATTATGCCGCGATACAAATACCTTAACCGTTCACCGGGATTATTCCTCACCGTCCGTCTGGCAGAC
>JAISPY010000040.1 GCA_031274565.1 Treponema sp. | reverse complement strand
GTAGCATGGCATACCCTTCCGGTGCACTGGTTTGTGCAAGCAGGATCTCGATTGCCGAATCCAAAGGGATGGGAACAGGGGAAAAATGAAGGGTTCCTTCCATACTGCCTACCTTGCTTGTAGTCTCCTCATGCCAGGTGAGATGCACCACGCATACCTTCTTGGTATAGCAAATAGCGGCTTGGTTGTAAAGTCACCTTTAATACCATCACCGGATAAACACCGAGAACCATTTCGTTTTTCTCTCTTTTTTCCCTTTTCTATTAACGGACCGTATACCGCATCGACCGCCTGCTTACGCAGGTACGGCCCGCGCATCCTGCAGCGCACCCGCGGACATTAGTTCGACCACCCCCGTTTTTTCTTACACCTTCCGCCTTTCCGGGACCTGCATCCTTCAGAAGGCGCTATGGATTTTCAAGGCAGCTTAAGCAGCTCCGTATAGTATCGGGTTTCGATCTTATCCGTACCAATGCCTAAACACGGTAAGAGGGCCAATAATCGGGCGCGGGCAGATGCTACGGTTTCAGGCCGATCGTTATCCGCAAGAATCTCCAGTTCCACAAACCATCCCAGACCTGTAACGTGGGCAAGCTCTACCGTAATACCTGCATAGTCCCAGGCCCAGCCGCGCTTGTGTTTTTCTATCCCCGGTTCAAGACCCAGCCGTCGGAGGAGTTCCTCAAAGACCTGCACATCGGACACGCTGAATTCACGCTCATCGTTTACTTCAATGCCTTCCCGGACTTCCTTGGTCTTATAGGTGATACATACCTTCCGGCTTGCCATTCCTTGGGCATCCGTATGGGTTTCGGTGCGTATCCGAATCCCCGATGGGGGAAGGGATACACCGGCAATGCCTGGAGCGGGATACCAGTAGGTATCTTCTTTTTCAAAATTCCCCAAAAAACGAGCCGGAGATGCCCCGGTGGTGAGGGCACGTTTCAAGGCTTCCGGATCCGTAACCCAGGCCTTGAGTTCAATTTCAATACGCATACCATGATTGTACCATCCGGTACTATCGGGTGCTACGGGGCGCTCCTTTTGTTCTATTATTTAAACATTTGTACAATGTTATGTTCATTTACGTTATGGGCCAAAAAAATCCTTGTGTATTTGACGGAACCGGTTTATATATGTTCTTATAGTATAAAAAAGGGAAAAAAACCGATATAGTAGTATGAACGTTCGATATAAAGGTTTATGTCCTTTTTTATGTATAATCCTGTTCTGTTTCTCTGGAGCCGTGGTTATCGGCGCAGATGAACCGGTTCATATTGTTCAAAAGGGAGATACTATTTATTCAATAGCGCGTTCCTATAAAATCGATATCGAAGCCCTTATGAAGGTTAACGGGATTACTGACCCGCAAAAGCTGCAAATAGGCCAGCAGCTTACCCTGCCCCGGAGCGCAGGAGGGGGCTTCATTGAATACCAGGCGGTCAAAGGGGACACCTTGTATAGTATAGCCCGGCGGTATACGGTCACCCTGCAATCCCTGCGGACGGCCAACGATCTTTCTGCTGCCTATATATTGAAGGTGGGGGATGTACTCCGGATTCCCCTTGCCGATGGCGGGGAGGATAAGCCGCTCTCAGGGGGAACGATTCTGACCAGTACGGCATCGAGTACCCCTCCTCGAACGGCCACATCTACCGCATCGGATGCTTCGGTCCGCTGGCCGGTGGCTGCGAAAGAAGTGACCTATATGACGGGAAAATTATACGGGGTGGTTCTGGTGGGTGAGAAATCTGAGGCAGTGAGAAGCCTCATCCAGGGAACCGTAGTATCAGCCGGACCGTACCGTGGATTCGGACGGGTCGTGATTGTGCAGGTAACAGGAGGGTATTTATACGTCTATGGCGGTTGTGAACGTCTATCGGTAAAGGAAGGGGATAAAGTTGCTTCGGGGACTGAATTGGGGAGATTAGGGGTTGACGCGGTATCCAAAAAACCGCAATTATTCTTTCTGGTGTATCAGAGTAGTACCCCTATTGATCCCGCCAAGGCGCCTCGGGCATAGGTGTTTTAGGGTGAACCTGATCCGGGGAAGATCGGGTTCAGAAACCGTGTGCAAAAGTAGTAGCTATAGAAAAAGGTAAAAAAGCATCAAGAGGGTAACCGTATGTTAAAAACAAAGTCGGCAGTTGAACGAGAAGAACGGGGAAACAAGAAGAAAGGGGTCGTATTGTTTTCCATGGATGCAGAAGGGATGGAACCAAGCCATACCAGCAGACCAACCCGTGCTACTCGGTCTTCAAAAACCATTAAAAATGTAAAAAAAGTAAAAATTTCCAAAGAGACCGATCCCTTGGCCCTGTATTTTAAGCAGATCTCTAAATTTCCACTTTTAACGGTCCAGGAAGAGCAGAGCATTGGCGAAAAAATAGTCGTCCTTAGGCAAAAATTGATAGAACTGGATCAATTGTACCGGGGAAGGGAGCAGGAAGGGAGTTACAAGAAAGAGCGGATTGCCCTGGATACCACGCTCCATGCGTATAAAAGCAAGATGATCAACTCCAACCTGCGCTTGGTGGTTTCTATCGCGAAGAACTATCAACATCGGGGTTTATCGCTCTTGGACCTCATTGATGAAGGAAATATCGGGCTGATTGAGGCGGTGGATCGCTTTGATTATACCCGAGGCTGCCGTTTCTCCACCTATGGCACCTGGTGGATCCGGCAGGCCATCATCAAGAGCATTGCCGATAAGGGCCGGGTTATCCGCATCCCCGTCCACATGCTGAATACCATCAAGAAATGTTATTTTGTTTCCAAGCAGTTAACCCAGGACCTAGGCAGGGATCCAAGTAATGAGGAATTATCCGAATATTTAGGCTTGCCCATTGCCAAGGTGAAGGAGATCGTCAAACTCTCCCAGGAAACCACCAGCCTGGATACCATCGTGGATGACGGCAACTTGACCCGCTTAGCGGATCTCATCAAAGATGATTCCCTGGCCGAGCCTTTTGAACTGGCATTTTCCACCACCCTCCAGGAAACCATGGAGGAAATCCTTTCCCGACTCTCGGAACGGGAAATGAAGATCATGCAGCTCAGGTTCGGCTTGGCCGGGGAAGGACCCTTAACCCTGGAGGAAACCGGACGGATATTAGGCATAACCCGTGAACGAGTCCGGCAGATTCAGGAGAAGGCCACCTTCAAACTGCGGGGCCTCAAAGAAATCCACGAATTAAACGAAAATCCCTAACGCGGCCGCATACCTGACGTACTTTTGGGGGGCCCGACGCCCCCCGGTAATCTTCGGAAACGAACGTGCCGCGGCTTCTGTCATGGCCTATAGTTTTTTAGGTTCCTCCCTGGTCTTGGCGGCTTAACAACGTTCAGATTAGTTTCCCGATAATGCAGCGGGCCTGCTGCTTTCCTCTATCGAAGATCGCTCCCGAAGCCCGGGGTGGATGGTTGTGCTTGGAAAGAACGATATGCAGTAAGCGGGTCAGCGCCGAGGGAATGCTCATGAGGAAATCCGAGAACTTGCTGGTTAAGCCTAAGCCACGGATGAGCTGATACCCCTCGGAACGGGTAAACCCGAAGAAGCTGACCGGCGTCAACCTTACCGCCTGCGGCGTCGAGACTATGGGGATTATCTCCGCAGGCCCGTAAACGCAAGCCATAACGGATTCGGTCCAGCCCATACCCCATCACCGCGCGATAAGCACGATCGATTACCGGGATGGCGCTCAGACTCGGAATCGTAAAGCGCGGTGAACGGGCTAGTGAACAAAAAAAATGACCACGAATACAGCCCGTCTCATAATCACCCAGAGCATAATCCCATTACAAACCAGAAACGCCGTAGCAACTACCCTAACCCCCAAAAAGTTCCCAGACGCTTTATTCCAGCCACCAGACCCGCATCGGCAAACCTTCCTGCTGCTTCACGGCTACCAGGCCACTCATCTTTGCCTTGCATTCCGTGGCATAAACTCCGTCAATTGCAGCTTGGGCTTGGGCCTCCTCGGTGGTGTCCTGGACGAGACGAAAGGGAAACGCAAACGCGGTGATAGTAACGCCATAGAACCCGCCGCTGACTGGTACGGCGGACCTTACCCCAAATGACAGATACGAAGATAAGCGTGGTATATGGTACCGTCTCCGGGCGAAGTATGAGTAGCTATACCGTAAGCCGCCCAGGGGCTGCTTAGAAAGCCTCGGGGATAAGCCAAGGTCATAAATGCCTATGCGTCCTGCTTTTGAGACTACAAAAGCAGGACGTTATGGTCAAAGCGTACTTCTTTATGGCGCCGGAGGGCAGCCGCTGCATACCACCCGGAATCCAATAGCGCGGCTCATACTGGCCGGAATACTGCTCCCCCGATGGGTAACCGCAAGCTGGGACTCCCGACTCTCCCAGCCTCCTCCCCGCCGTACCCGGGCCGAGCCGGAAATCGCTCCCCGGGGGTTGTCCGTATCCTGGGGGATAATATCCTGGTACCATTCCCGATCCCACTGGCCCGCGTCAGCCTGACCGTTCACCCCGTATCCTGCTTCCTGGTCCCGGTACCACACCAAACGGTGATACCAGTCCCAGCACCACTCCCATACATTTCCCCCCAGGTCATACAGTCCCAAGGAATTCGGCTCTTTCTCCCCTACCGGATGGGTGGTCCCCTCCCCGTTTGCGCTGTACCAGGCCACAGAACCCAGGGCTTCCCTATGATTCACCCCCGGATAGGTATAGTCCCAGTCCGCTTGATCAGGATTCCCGCCCCGAGCCGCAAACTCCCATTCCGCCTCAGTGGGCAGCCGATACCCATCACCCTGCTGCATCTCCGCATGGTTGCAGGCGAGGATGTCATGGGCATCCCGGATCACTTCCGCTTTATAGGTATATACCGATGGCTTTCCCATCAGCTCACTGTACGCATTGCACCACACCAGGGCGTCCCGCCAGTTAACGGAACTTACCGGCTCATATCGGGCCGCAGAGGGTTCCCCGTCGTTATCACCGCTCCCCTCTCTCCCGGGATTGGCAAAGCTATACCCCTCATACTGGGCCCAGAGCCGCACCCAGTACCATAAGGCGTAGGTTGTCTCATATTGGGCCATGAAAAAAGGATGAAGCCGCACCCGTCGATCCTGAACAAACACCCCTTTGGAGCCGCGTCCGGTAATAGTTCCCCCCGAGACCGGTACCATAGCCGTGTAGGTCAACAGTTCCTCCGCTTGGTCTTCCGGTGATCGGCGATCGAGGGGCTGCACGTTACCCTGTTGCTTCATATAATCACCTCATGGACGAAAAAACCGGCGCGGAAGATTCCAGGGGTGAACTCAGAAAACCAGGAATTTTCGCTGCCATCCCCGCTCCTCAAGAGGTTCATTAGCATACATTGGTCAAAAACATCCTCAACCTGCTCAAAGCATTCCCTATACTCCTGATACGTTTTCCGAGTGGCTCTGCGATCAACCATACCATACTTCAGTTTCTGTAGTACTGGGGAAGGGGGAAGTAACAAAGAATTCCATGCCGCCATTGAGTCTTCCTGCCTTGTAGCTTAAAATATATTGGACTTCTTACATAACCCAATGGGTTTCGTAAGAATCACGCAAAATGCAGCGCATCTTGCAGATTTTTAAAGGATGTTCTTTCAAGACTTCGGTCTCGATTTTAGTCTTGCTCGATTTTGGTCTTGAAGGAACGGTCTTGAAAAGAATATACCATCAAAATTGAAACAACACAATAGGATTTGAAATATCCGCCATGCGCCTTTTGGGTACGTCCTGAGGAGGTGATCTAAAAAGTATGATGGATAGGGAGAAGGGAACTGACCAAGAGGACAAAGGCCTTTTGATATGGCCTGCTTTTACCGCAATTACGACTGTGTTGAACAATCTCATCATTCCTTCTCTAGCATCACCCTACTTTGAACTTGCCCACTTCACTTATCAGCGCACTGATCCGTTCTCGGTTGTCCGCGCTAATACCCGCTACCCGGCCCATGGAGCTGTTGATCTGTTCCGCGCCACTGGCTATCTCATTCACGCCACCGGCTATCTCTTCCGTCAGATGGCCCAGGCCCCGACTCTCGCCGATTACCTCTTGGCTCCCCCGGAGCATCTCCGAGCTCCGCTCCTTCACCAGGTCCGTCATCTCTTTCAAGCGGCTTATCGCCTCAAGAATATCCTTGCTCCCGGAACCCTGCTCCTCCATCGCGTCCCGCACCGCCTTCTCCTGGTCCGTTACCGTCTGGATACCCGCACCGATGACCTCAAACTTCACGAGTACCCCGTCGGTCGATTTGGTGATCCGGTCTATGGAGTCCTTGATCTTCTTGAGTACCGCGCCGATCGTCTTCGACTGGGCGGTGGAGGACTCGGCGAGTTTGCGGATTTCCGAGGCCACCACGGCGAAGCCCTTACCGGATTCCCCGGCATGGGCGGCTTCGATAGCGGCGTTCATGGAGAGGAGGTTGGTTTGGCTCGCGATATTCTCCATCACCGCGTTGATTTCCAGGAGCCCCGCGGATTCCCGGGCGATCTCCTGGATATTCGCCG
>JAISPY010000035.1 GCA_031274565.1 Treponema sp. | reverse complement strand
TCAAGGTAAGGAGTTATAGTATGAAACGAGTTCTTCTTTTCGGTACGGCGGCGCTTATGGCGTTTGCCGTGGTATTTACTGCATGCCAGGATCCGCTTACGAATCCTGACGACATTACTGAAACCACGGTGGAGAGTATTCCCTCCCTCAGCGGGCCAGAGACGGTCGTGGCAACGGCGTATCCCGGGGCTAACCTCATCACCTGGGACTTCGTCAAGGATGCGAAATCCTATAGTATTTACCGGCAGGACGATGAAACCGGGGTGCGGGTTCATTTGAAAACACAGCCCGTCGGGCCTAACGAGGTGAACTACTACGTTGACGCGGTAGGCTTCAAGAATCAGTTGGTGGACGAGAGGTCCTATACCTACACGGTAACTGCCAACAGCGGACAGTCAACTTCCCACCGGGCGCTTGTAGATGAGACGGTTATTTTTGACGGCGTCAGCAGCGTTACGGTTATAGCGGATATTCCTGCCAGAAGCGCATCGGTAACTGAGTTGCTGGCAGCGGATATAACAGACGAGCGGATAACCAGTGGGTCGGGGGAAAAGTTATTGGTAAGCTGGCCTACAGGGAACCCCGCTTTTACCTATGAAGTGGAATATCTGTTAGGTAAAGCCGCGCCGCTCACCCTCGCCACGTTCATCCCTGTGGGGAACGATATTCTGGGACAAAACTATTATGCGACGCCCCTTTTCGGCGGCGAAAATACCCTGAATGTAACCGTCAAATTTAACAGCTCTAACGACGACAACGACTATTACTACCAGCCAACCACGGTACCCAAAGAACTACCGAAGTATAACCTGTCTACGATTGATGCGCCGGCTTGGGTTGGGGTAGAGCGCGATGAAAATGGAACTGGCGCAACGATAGCCTGGACGCCGACTGCCCTTGCCAAGACCGCTGCGGACTTTAGGCTCTATCGGGCGGAAGTGGAGCTGAGTCCCAAGTACTGGTCTCCTCCCGAGAACCCGCTTTCCCCTCCCTACTCCTCGGTAACGATTACGGGAGACTGGACGCTGGTACCCCTGACCGCTGTGGAGCAGACGGGGAGCAGCATCTGGGTGCTGGATACTGGGCTTGAGTTGGATAAGGCCTACACGTATGTGCTATACGCCCAGGTAGGGACCGCAAAATCAGCATCCGTTCCTTACACCATCCCGGCGTTAACGCAGTCTCCGGCGCCCCTCCTCGACTTTGATGCTACGGCATTTACTGAAACGGCGAATAATGGCGATGTAACCTATAAGGCTACTATCGGCTGGATGGCCCAGACCGGCGTTAGCTATGAGCTGAAACGAGCAACCGTAAGCACTTATCCATCCGTGAGCGTAAGCGCTTATGAGACTACTTTGCCGGTCCCAGCAGCAGTCGCTGGGCGGTATACGGTCATTGATACGCCGCCTATACGGCACTCCTATCGGTACCAGTTGACAGCCACGAGCGGCGGCGTGGTGAAAACCTACTATGCCGACCTGGAGGGCGAGCCTTTCGAGGACAGCGTTAATATAGGGCTTTGGGTTAGTGATTCTTCCGACAACTATGCCTACTCAACGGGGGTTACGCTCCAGCCCACCGGCGCCTATGTGGATGATCTCACCGTAGATCTCTACCGTGCTGAGGCGAAAAACGCTAACCAGGAAGGATGGACGAAAAATAACAGCGGAGTTGAGAAAGCAGCGTTTACCAAAATAACCACGATTTCCCTCGCGGACGGCCTAGGAACCTATAGGGACAGCGGTCTTATTACAGGAACATTGTATGTGTACCGGATTGAGGTTAAAGTGGGCGACACGGTGCTTCCCAACACCAACTATGAGCTTAAGAATGATAGCGGGTATGTACAAATACCGTCGGTGCCGGTCATCAGCTACGACGGAATTTCCGATGCCGGCTCTGTTCCTACTGGCAGTGGCGCTAGTGCTTTCAGTACCCAGTATTTTACCCTTCCTTATGCTGGCTATAACAACTATCCCTCCAACTATAAGGACGCTATAGTACGGCTGCAGCGCTACGCGATCGATAATCCTCAAGGTCTTTGGGTTGACGCCGGAGTAGCGGGTACGGTCGTGCAGGCTCCAGATACGCCGCTTGGAGCTACAACTACCCCCCCCGCCAGTTCTGGGGTCGGTTCGGGTGACTGGTACTTCTCGATTCGTGAACCGAGTGCTACTGACAAACCTCTCTATAACTACCGGCTTGTGGTGGTTAATGGAGACGGAAATACATCCGGCTCTTCGCTGTGGAGTGATACAGTCAATAACTGGTAATCCAGCGCTTTCTTGAATCATCCCCCGCCCCGAGCACTGCGCCCGGGGCGGGCTTTTTGTTGCACCGCGGATGCCTTTCGGCCTAATCCCTGGACTTACTTTCTGTTCACTACTATTATGTCTCCCCCGGTAATGCTATACTCAAAGTACCATACAAGGAGGAAATAATGGGTCTTACTCAAACCAAAACCATAGCACAACCTGAACCGCGCCGGATCGGTACGGTAATCCCCGTCGGAGCCTTGCGCAGTGAACAATCCCTCGGGGCCGGTGAATTCCCCGACCTCGTCGCCTTTGGAGAACTTTGTACGCGGATGGGGCTTACCCTCATGCAGCTCTTGCCGGTAAACGATACGGGCTACGATAGCTCCCCCTACTGCGCCCTCTCCGCCTGCGCCCTGCACCCCCTCTACCTGCGGCTGCAGGACCTCCCGGAAGCGGACGGGGCCTTTACCCGCGCGGTCCGGGAACTGGGTGAGCGTTACCAAAACGAAAGCCGCTTCCCCTACCAGACCCTCCTCAGAGCCAAGATGAAGCTATTGAGGAAATACTACGCCGCTCACGAGGAAGCGATCCAGGCCCAAGCTGAAAACGGCCCCCTGGGGCGCTGGATAGGGGAGAATCCCTGGGTCAAGGAATACGCGGTGTACCGCAGGCTCAAAGAAGCAAACGGTGAAAAAAGCTGGAAGGAATGGACCAGTCACCGCACGGTTACGGCCGCGGATATCCAAGCCCTCTGGGAGGACCCAGCCCTGCGGAAAGAACACCTCTTCTGGGCCTGGGTGCAGGAAGCCCTGGACACCCAATTCGGGAAGGCCGCCCAGGAACTTAAAGCCGCGGGGATCATCCTGGAAGGGGACCTGCCCATCTTAATGAACGAAGATTCCTGCGATGTCTGGGCCCACCCCGAGTACTTTCACCGGGAGCTCTCCGCAGGGGCCCCGCCGGACATGTACAGCCCCCTGGGACAGAACTGGGGCTTCCCCATCTATAACTGGCAGGCCCAGGAAAAAGACGGCTATGCTTGGTGGAAAAACCGGCTTAAAGTGGCGGAGAAATACTACGGGGCCTACCGGATTGACCATGTACTGGGCTTCTTCCGGATCTGGGCTTCCCGGCGGGAGGATACCTCCGCGATCCTGGGCCGCTTCGTGCCTGCGGTTCCTATCACCACTAAGGACCTCAGCGCGCTTGGGTTTGATCCAGGCCGGATCCGCTGGGTTTCCCAGCCCCATATTCCCACCGGGGCAATCTGGGACAGCCTCAGAACCGGGGGCATTGACCCAAGCGCCCTGGCAGTCGAGGCGGAACGGGTGTTCACCCTGGCCTTGGATCGGATCGGAGCGGAGGAGCTGTGGCTCTTTAAGGAAACGATTCGGGGGGAAAAGGACATCGATGCCCTGGCGCTGCACCCTGCGGCAAAGGCCTATCTGCTGGCCGCCTGGGACAACCGGATATTCCTGGAATATGCCCAGGGCCGCTACGCGCCGGTCTGGTACTACCAGAACTCCCAGGCCTACGCCTCCCTTTCAGCGGAAGAGCGGACCAACCTGGAAGCCCTGGTGCGGCAAAACCGGCAGGCTTCGGAGCGGGGCTGGGAAAGGCAGGGGAAGAAGCTCTTAACCGTGCTCAAAGCAGCTTCTACCATGCTTCCCTGTGCGGAGGACCTGGGCGCCGTGCCTGCCTGTGTGCCCCGGGTGCTCACCAAGCTGAACATCATCGGGCTTAGGGTGGTGCGCTGGTCCCGGCGCTGGGATGAGCCAGGGGAGCCTTACGTGCCTTTGAGCGAGTATCCTCCCCTGAGCGTCTGTACCCCGGCGGTCCATGACAGCTCCACCCTTCGAGAATGGTGGGAAGAGGAGGCGGATCAGCGTCAGTTTGCTGATTTCATCGGGGAGCCTTCCCTTTCTTTCAAATACAACCCAGGAATCGCCCGGATCATCCTCACCAAGATCGCCGGCGCCGCGTCCCAGTTCCGGGTGTTCCAGATCCAGGACCTCCTCCACCTCTCCCCCCAGTGGTATGCCCCGGATCCGGCACGGGAACGGATCAACGTGCCTGGCAAGGTCGATGATTTTAACTGGACCTACCGGCTTCCCGCGTCCATTACGGAAATCGGGAAGGATCAGCATCTGGTGCGGGCCGTGCGGGAACTCAGCGAAGTGGTTCCCGTAGCAAAACCAAGCTCAAAAGCCAAAAAGAGGACCAACCCATGAAGCGCCTCATCGTCCGTCTCTCCCGGCTCGAACAAGCATCCCCGTGCAGGGAACCGGGGAAGCCCTTTTTCCGTACCCCCGTAGCCCATGCGGGACAACCCCAAAAAGAATTTCATATTAGAAAAGAGATCCGGGAGGAATGTGGCCTGGATCATACCCTGTTCTCCCTCCGGGGTAATGTGGTGCTGGCGGATTTCCGGCAGGTCCGAGAACTCGCCATAAGACTCAACGCCCAACGTGATCCTGCCCATCCTGAACGGTTTATCCAGGCCGGGCAGCTCAACGCTATGGGCCTCATCGACGAGATTCTCCATTATGTGGTCGCCCTGTACCGGGAGCAGGTACAGAGCGATGTGTTTGATACCGCGCTTCTGCGCTTTGCCAGCGTCTTGGGAAAAGAAAAAACCGCAGGCCTCTTGCATACCTTTGGGGAACTGTTTCCACCCCAGCAGGTGTATGCGGGAACCATCACCGTGGAGGACTACCTCAAGGGCTTTGAAGGCCCGACAAGCTGCCGGGCCGTTGCCCTGGAAGAGCTGCTGCTCCTGGCCCTGGCGAACCGCAACCCCGCCTTTAATCCCTTTCACTTCCTGTTCGACGAGGCGTCCCTGGCGAAACGAACCGTGTACACCCAGGCTATAGACGAACTGCGGGCCTACCTTGCGGAGCTTCCCCCCTTTGGCCCTGAAGGGATGAACCTCTGGGACCTGCTGCGCGCCCCAGCCGTGGCATCCCCGGATTCCCTGAGCGGTCAGCTCGAATACATGCGGAAGCACTGGGGGCTCATCATCGGGAAGTTTATCCCCCGGCTCCTCATGGGACTGGACGTGATTAAGGAGGAGCAAAAGCCCGGGTTCTCCGGTCCAGGACCCACCCAGGTGTATACCTACGGGAGCCAAGATACTGAATACGAGCGGTTCAGCCAGGACCTGGACTGGATGCCTCGAACCGTGCTCATGGCCAAGAGTACCCTGGTATGGCTCTACCAGCTTTCCCAGAAATACGACCGGCCTATCCAGCAGCTCCACCAGATCCCGGATGAGGAACTGGACGAACTTGCCCGCCGGGGCTTTACCGGGCTCTGGCTCATCGGCCTCTGGGAACGGAGTAATGCGTCAAAGACCATCAAACAGTGGACCGGCAACCCCGAAGCCGCGGCAAGCGCCTACAGCCTCTACGACTACGACATTGCGGGAGAACTGGGCGGTTGGGACAGTCTCACCAACCTCCGGGAGCGCTGTATGCAGCGGGGTATCCGGCTTGGCTCGGACATGGTACCCAACCACACGGGGATAGACAGCCGCTGGGTCATAGAACACCCGGATCGATTCCTCCAACTCCCCTACCCGCCCTTCCCCGGCTACCAGTACAACTGCGGCAATCTTTCGGGCCGGGATGACGTTACCGTCCAGATCGAAGATCACTATTTTACCCGCACCGATGCGGCGGTGGTGTTCAAGCGTATAGATAACTTCACCGGACAGGTACGGTACATCTACCACGGCAACGACGGAACCTCCATGCCTTGGAACGACACCGCCCAGATAGATTTCCTCAACCCCGAAGCACGGGAGGCGGTGATCCGTACCATCATCGGGGTCTGTAAGCAGTTTTCTATTGTCCGGTTTGACGCGGCCATGACCTTGGCCAAACGGCATATTCAGCGGCTCTGGTATCCTGAACCGGGCCGGGGCGGAGACATCGCCAGTCGGGCGGAGCAGGCCATTTCCAGCGAGGAGTTTAACCGGCGGCTGCCCAATGAGTTCTGGCGGGAAGTGGTGGATCGCTGCGCAGTGGAGGCCCCCCATACCCTGCTCCTGGCGGAAGCCTTTTGGATGATGGAGGGCTACTTTGTCCGCACCCTGGGGATGCACCGGGTGTACAACTCGGCCTTTATGAACATGCTCAAGCATGAGGAGAACGCCAAATACCGGGCCACCATTAAAAACACCCTGGAGTTTGACCCGGAGGTGCTCAAACGGTTCGTCAACTTCCTCAATAACCCGGATGAGGAGACCGCGGTTGCCCAGTTCGGTAAGGGGGATAAGTACTTCGGGATCTGTACCCTCCTCGTAACCATGCCGGGGCTGCCCATGTTCGGGCATGGGCAGATCGAGGGCTTCGAAGAGAAATACGGCATGGAATACCGTCGCGCCTATCGGGACGAAAAGCCGGATCCCGCTTGTGTGGATCGCCATGAACGGGAGATCTTCCCCCTGATGAAGCGGCGGCTCCTCTTTTCCGGGAGCGCGGAGTTCCGCCTGTACGACCTGTATACCCCTGAAGGCGGGGTGAACGAAAACGTTTTCGCCTATTCCAATGGACTAGGCCACGAGCGTACCCTGGTGTTCTACAATAATTCCTACTATGCATCTTCCGGGTGGATCTACCTAAGCGCGGCAGCCATCCCCCAGAAGGACGGGAGCTCCCGGCAAGACAAGCTCGCCCAGGCCCTGGGCCTGCATTACGATGCGCAGTACCTGGTCCTGCTCTGGGAACAGCGTTCCCGCTTGTGGTACCTGAGGTCTTCCCGAGAAATCGCGGACCGTGGTTTCTTTGTGGCCCTCAAGGGCTATGAGGCTCAGGTCTTCCTGGACATCCATGAGCGGGAAGATGATACCCAGGGCCGCTGGAGCAGACTCTGCACGGAACTCCAGGGCCGGGGCGTTCCTGACCCCCAGGAGGCTTTACAGGACCTGTTCCTGGGAGAACTCTACGGTTCCTTCATGGCACTCTTTAAGCCGGAACCGATCCAGGCGCTTAACCGGGCCTTTTCAGGTGCCAGGACTCAAGATACTGCCGCTTGCATCACCTCCTGGAAGGAGCAGGCCGCGGCATTTATCCGTACTGCGATACGGTATGTAGACGGCGCTGCGGGCGCGTATGATCCCTTCGAGCGTAAGGCCCGGATCGGAGACGAGGCCGGTGATCCTGAGCGGATTGGGGAGGAATGGGCTGGGTATCTCCGCCGCTTGTTCCTGCTGGCTGAATACGGCGCGCAGGTCCCGGGGACCGGGCAAAAAGCTGGTACCGCAGCGCAGAAGCTGACGCGGCTCTGGGCAGCGGAACTACGGGGCAGGCCTTTTACCGCGGTGTTTGCCGCAGGGTACGGGGTCTTGACCCTGCTCCGCCTGATTATCGGTGCGGACGCTTCTGGCGCGGATGCTGCGGCCCTGCTGCGACACTGGAACCTGGACCGCAAACTGCAGGAAGCCTGGCGCAATCTAGGCATCCCTGGGGACGTGGCCTACCGGGTTACGGAGATTGCCCAAGCAGTGCTTGCCCGGACATGCCCCGAAGACCCAGCGGTCTACGGAACACCGGTCTCAGCCGCAGCCCTGATTGGGGAGCACTACCAGGCTGAAGATTTCAGGCGACTTTTGGGGATAAACCAGTTCGAAGGCATTACCTGGTTCAACAAAGAAGCCTTTGAGGAGACCCTGGACTACGCTTCCCTGTTCCTCGCCCTGGAAAGCGAAGCGGCCCTGGGGGCAGCGCAGCCGCGGTCTGAGAAAAAACCAGCCAAGCCCTCGGCGCGGAAACGTACCGAGGACGCCTCATGGCGCAAACGGCTGCAGACTATTGCCAAACTTTCGGAACAATTCCGCAAGGCCGAGTATGCCTCCGGCTATCGTCTGGATAGGCTCATCGGTTTTTTCAATTTTTCCAATTGAGGCAGCTCTAAAATGTCAAATTTTGGAACCAGCTCAATTGATTCCGCTTTGATTAGAATGGACAATACAGGCCCTGGTTGGGGCTGTTACAAGAAGCGCTGGCTTAAAAACAGATATTTTGGAGGGCTGGCCCCATATACGCTTACATAAGGCCGGAGGCCGCCGAATCAGTGCCGCCTCGCGCCTTTGCGGGGGCCCGCTGATGCTGTCATTATTACAGGAGATTACTATGGATTATTCAATTGCCCTGGTCCCAGGGGACGGGATAGGGCCGGAGGTCATCGCACCGGCCACGGAAGTCTTGGATACGGTGGGAGACCGTTACGGGCATGGGTTTCACTATGTTGAACTGGTGGCTGGAGGCAAGGCCATTGATTCTTCCGGAGAGCCGCTGCCCCGGGAGACCCTGGAGGCGGCCAAGCAGTGCGACGCCCTGCTCCTGGGCGCGGTGGGGGGGCCGCAGTGGGAAACCTTACCAGGCCATCTGCGGCCTGAACGGGCGCTGCTGGGTCTGCGTTCA
This sequence comes from Treponema sp., assembly GCA_031274565.1. Lineage (GTDB taxonomy): Bacteria > Spirochaetota > Spirochaetia > Treponematales > Breznakiellaceae > JAIRLU01. Next base: position 3,316 of record JAISPY010000035.1, on the reverse strand, counting down.
GGGTTAGGGGTATTCGCCAATCTTCGGCCTGTCGCGCTTCTGCCGCAGCTCAAGGATGCCTGTCCGATTAAAGACGAGGTACTGCGGGAGAGTAATCCCCAAGGGAAACCCCATTTTGACCTCCTCATCGTGCGGGAACTCACCGGCGGGATCTACTTCGGCGAGCGGGGCCGGGAGGATGCGGGTAAGCGGGCCTTTGATACGGAAACCTATTCCTGGGAGGAGATCGAGCGGGTACTCAGGATTGGATACACCGCCGCAGGGTTGCGCCGGAAGCGACTTTGCGTGGTGGATAAGGCCAATGTGCTTGAGTCTTCCCGGCTCTGGCGGGAGGTTGCTTCCGCAGTAGCCCAGGAGTACCCGGGGATTGAAACAAGCTATTTGTACGTGGATAACTGTGCCATGCAGCTTATCCGGGCGCCCGGTCAGTTTGACGTGATCGTTACGTCGAATCTCTTTGGAGACATCTTATCGGATGAGGCTTCGGTACTCACCGGTTCCATCGGTATGCTCCCGTCCGCCAGCCTGAGCAGTATTGCTCCGGGGAGTAAAGGACCTATGGGCATGTATGAACCTATCCACGGTTCCGCGCCAGACATCGCGGGCCGGGATCTGGCCAATCCCTTGGGTACGATCCTCTCTGCAGCGATGCTGCTCCGGTACTCCTTCAACCTGGAGCACGAGGCTGCCGCGGTGGAGGCTGCGGTCCAGGCAGTGCTGGACGAGGGCTTGAGAACCCAGGACATCGCCCGCAGGAGCGCGCTCCCTGGTACGGAAAAAGTGGTGGGTACCCAGGCTATGGGAGAAGCGGTATGTAAGGCCCTGGCAAACGGTTAAAAGTCGGGGATTGACCGGAGCTACCGGTCTTGCTCCAGGATAAACACATAGAAAAAGTAAGGGGGGCTTTTTTTCTAAGACCCTCCGTAGCATAGGCCGTACCACGTCCGGCTCGTTCCGCAGGAATGGCCTGCTCAGTTTTTTCTCTTAATAGAAGGCCGCAGAGCAGGCATAAGGAATTTTATTCGTGCGCGGGTCCTAAGTTACGAGCCGCATCGTAAATAGCTTGGTATACCCCGAAAATCTGTTCCTCATCAATACTCGCAAAAGCCACCCGGAGGTAGGTTTCCCCAAAAGAAATCGTCCCAATCCCGTGTTTAGTAAGCAACTCACGGCGCAAGGTCTCGGCGTCCATACCAATACAGCGGAAACTCATGAAATACCCGGAATTGAAGGGCAAGGGCCGGAGCTGCGGAGGCGGGGCATGTTCGGCGAGAAACCGCTTTACCCGCTGATACCGCCCTTGCAGCAGGGTATAGTACTGTTTCTTCTCAGGGGCGGTTCGCTCGTCCTGCAGGATCTTCAGCAACAGGTATTGCGCCGAGGTGTTGGCGCAGGAAACCGAAGACCGGATTGCCCCCATGAGCTTCTTGACCAAGGCTTCGTAATGACCCGCTTGTAAACCCCGGGAACCAAAGGTAATGAATCCCATTCTGAAACCCCACACATAATCTTCTTTGGTGGGACCGTCGATTTTGATCGCTAAAATCCGCTCATGCGCCTGGGCAAGCCGGCTGAACAGGGACTCCTGCAGGCACTCGGATTCATAAAAAAGCCCGAAATACGCATCATCACAGATCACGAGCACATCGGCCCCTCCCTGGGCGATTTCCTGCAGGCGCACGACCAATGCCTCCGCTTCAGCTTCCCGCAGGGAATATCCCGAAGGGTTGTGGGGAAAGTTGAGCACCAACCGGACCGTCCCGGTTTTGGCGGCTTCTTCCAAGGCATTCCCCAGGAACGTCAGATCCAGCCCTGCAGCATTGAAAAAGGGAACTTCCCGCAGGATCGCCCCCCGGCGTTCTTTAAAGATGAGTTCATAGTTGTCCCAGCAGGGACTGCTCAGGATGATAGGGTCTCCTTCCCCCAGGAACAGGTCCGCCATATAGGAAAGCCCTGCGGTAAGCCCGGGAACCACCACGGGAAGGGATATCTTTTCAGGGGAAAGGGAGGGATTATGCTGGAGGACCCGGCGCTTCCAGGCCGTCCGGACCGGTTCAATCCCCGCGGTGGGCGCATACGCCACGGTTTCTTCTGGTTTGAGTTCCGGTACCTGATCCCTCAGGGCCGACAGCATCAGGGGTTTACCCTGTTGATAGGCCATACCAATAGTGGCGTTCGCATGATAGGCCGATTGTTTAGCCTCCGCGCCTTGGGCGATGATTCCTTTGGGAAAATACAAACGCCGTCCTAAAGCGGAAAGAAGCGGTCCTGCCACCGTACCCTCTAGTACGGAGTTGAGTTCATCTGCAAGATAATGCATATTCGTTAGTATGTATACTGAATGAACTGGTATGTCAATACCCTTCCTGCAGGGCAACCGCAATGTAACAGGTAACGCTCAACATGGATTTTCAGGCATTTTTTTACCTATAGTGGAGGCAGTTCCAAAATTAAAAAAGGGGTAGAAAGAACGAGAGCAACCTTATAGGATGGGATTGAGTGAACACCATCAAAAAGGAGACGCTCTTTTCAACAACAGGCCCCCCCTGCCGCCTTGCTCCGCAGGTCATCTTGCCAATCCATGTATAACCCCGTATATTTAAAAACACGAAGTGGTAAGGATGCCCTATGGGAGCCAACAGCCGGTACAAAGACAGCGTCTTTTCTCTGCTTTTCGCCCGTCCCGATGTCCTTAGGGAACTGTACAGTGCCATCGCGGGTATCCCCCTGGACCCGGACATCCCCATCGAGATAAACACCCTGCAAGACGCCGTCTTCAAAGGAAAAATCAACGACATTTCCTTCTCGATAGGCACAAGGCTGGTGGTACTCATCGAACATCAAAGTACGATAAACCCGAACATGCCGGTTAGACTGCTCATGTACATAGCCCGGGTATACGAAAAGCTGCTGAAAAAGAGGAATATTTACAGCAGTAAGCGGATACGGTTCCCCTGTCCTGAATTCATCGTCCTGTACAACGGAATAGCCCCCTATCCCGATAGGCAGACCTTGAGACTTTCGGAGAGCTTTGAGGATACCGCCGCTGTGGGTATCCCCGCCGGGAGTCCTGTTCTGGAACTCCTTGTCAAGGTATACAACATCAACCAGGGTCATAACGAGGCTATAGTTAAAAAGAGCGAAACGCTTGCCGGGTACAGTGCCTTCATAGCGAAGATACGGGAATATGGACAGAGCATGAGCCTTGAGGAAGCGATGAAGGCGGCGGTAGGGTACTGCATAAGACACGACATATTACGGGCATTTTTGGAAGAGAACGCGTCGGAGGTAACAAACATGCTTTTAAACGAATGGA
>JAISPY010000300.1 GCA_031274565.1 Treponema sp. | reverse complement strand
CGGCATGAGGAAACGAGACGCATTTTAGCAGAAACTTCCTTATCTTGGGCCGTATTGCAGTAAAGACCGTTGACCTCCAGCCCCGCTCCACCGTATAGTACTAGGTATGGGAGATGATCGGACCTTGCATAATCTGGTATCTGAAATGTCTATAGAGGAGCGGAACACCCTTTTAGCGACCATTTCAGGCAAATACAGCTTTTCAAAAGAACCCTTATATGAAGATAGTCCGCAGGATCAGGTAAAAGACCGGTCTGAAGCGATTGAAGACCAATTCACCCGTCTGCCGTGGTATAGGCATCTCTGGTTTTTCATCCTGGGCTTATTAAAAACCGTCAGCCCGGTGAAGGCATTCGAGGAAAACCGGATAATCAAATTAGGCAAGGAAATAGACGCCCGGTTCCCCGGCTCCTTTGACTATAAACAGAACCTGCTGCTTCCGCTGTTTTATAAGGCCCTGACGGATCTGAAAACCGGGGCCCGTTTTTTTTACACTGCCCTGGATTCCAGCGTACATCGGGATAAGGGCGCTTTTTATGCCTTTCTGGTTTCCCTGGAAATGGAGGATATACACCGCCGGCTGCAAACCGAAACCGCTCCACAGCATATCATTGAACAGTATCCTGATGCGACTGAACTGGAACTGCAGCAACTGGCGCTCCATGAAATGGAAGAAATCCTGCAGACGATTACCGAAGAACAGCGGTGTGCCATGTATGCTAATGCCCGTTCTTTGTATTGCCTCAAGGAATTAGCGAGTTTTTTGTATGATAGGCTGCTGCTGGCCTTTGAATTTGAGCCTTCCCTGCAGGGATATATCTGTTCGGTCAGGGCGGTAAAGGATCAATTAGCCACCTTGAATGATATTTTACATTCATTTAAAGACCCCCCCCCTATGGCGCTGATAGAATCCTTGTTTGTCTTCATCCTCAACGAGCAGGAATATGACGCGGCGGAATTGCAGAATATTCTGGCACAGGCTGAAGATTCCCTGGTGGCTATCCGGGTATTTAATAAGCAAATTCCCTTGACCCTCATACTCCGCTGCGCAAACCGGGATGTAACCCTGGGTCCCCAGGTCATATCCGGAGGAGAGGATTGGTTTATGACGTTCCAGGGTTATTGGAAGGAATATATTGAAGGACAATTTGCCGAGTACCTGAAACGGCGGCGGCGGCAGGGGCTGTTTGAATCGTTTAACTATTTTCTGAAGGGTAAAGATCTGCAGTACCTCGAATATGCCGAGTCTGAAGCGAACCCAGAGGGTATGCCCACCGAGGGTTTCTTTAGCCTTTCTTTTTTACGAACCTTTTATTCCGTGGTGTTTATGACTGATATTAATATGGTGCTGCGCAGTATCCTGCTGGAAGGGGATTTTTACAAACGGGAACAACGCACGGCCTTTACTGAATATTATAACAATCTGATCAAGTTAGAGGATGATATTAAGCGATTTGATTATAATCTCTCCCCGGCCGGCTCTTATGGAAAACGCTATTCCCTGGCACACGGGGACTCATCGGTCCCGTCTAAACGGCGGAAAATACAGATAGCGATTGAAGATGCTTCAACGGAAGCGAGAGAAATTATAGCCCGGGCGAAATCTTCCATTGAAGAGTTACTGATTATTTTAGAGGCGATTATTCACAAAGGCTCGGACGGGAAATACACGATCCTCGCCAATATGTCCCATTTTATAGATCGAAGGACCGTCGTAACCGGGGATGCGCTGGGGAAGCAAGATGAACCGTCTAAACCTGCGGTGTCGGCGTCAAAGAGTGCGGCCTTTATTAATAGCATGTTGGATGTGATACAAAAATTACATAAGGCCCAGCAGAGCTTGGTGGATATACATGTTACCGAACTCGACAATATCCACCCATAACCTATCCGTGCAGGACCTTCGTCTGTATCCCTTTCATCTGGATCTGCGGGCGGAGACCTTTGCGGTTTTTCCCTTCATCATGGATGGAGCGGCGCTGGATCTGCCGGGGGAGCGGGGCATTTCCTGTGGGATTTCTTCCCGTGCCGCAGGCCCCATGGGCCGTGTCCCGGAGATGGCCGTAAACCGCAACCGCTTGTATGCCTCCCTAGGGGTGGACCCGGCTCAGGTGTATACCTGTACTCAAGTCCATTCCCAGGAAGTGCTACTCATCGAAGCGGAAAGCCCCCCTGAGGGGGCTCGGGCAGACGGCATGATAACCCGGGACCCCGGGCGCTGTCTCCTCGTAACCGTGGCGGATTGCCTCCCGGTGTATTTATACGATACCGAGAGCGGTGGTTTTGGGCTGGTCCATTCTGGCTGGAAGGGAACGGGCATTGCCCTCACCGCCCTGAGGCTCATGGAAAGCCACTGGCATACCCGGCCTGAAGCGGTGGCCGCGGTTCTGGGACCCTGTATCGGTCCCTGCTCTTACCGGGTTGACGCGGAGCGGGCCCGAGGCTTTGACGCGGAGTTCGGCGGCGCTGCGGGCGCGTATCCCTTAGGACCGGTGGTCAAGGATTACGCGCTTCCCGGTTCGGAAGCTCAGGGCTTTGCGCTGGACCTCCAGGCCGCTAATGTCCGGCTGCTGGTCAATGCGGGGGTACGCCATATTGCCCTGTGCGAAAATTGTACGATTACCGATGAACGACTGGGATCCTTCCGCCGGGAAGGCCCTGCGTATACCCCGATGGCGGCCCTGGTGGGGA
>JAISPY010000182.1 GCA_031274565.1 Treponema sp. | reverse complement strand
TTTTCAATCTCCGCTACCGCTGCCAGGGTCTGGTCTACCCCGACCGCCGCGTCGGTCCAGTTTTTCGCGGTCTTGGCTTTCACCGCATCGTTGTAGGCGGTACTCGCCCTGGTATAGGGGTCGGGGAAGCGGGTTTTCGCGTCGATAGCCGTCGCCCAATCGAGCCGTTCTTTCGCCTTAGCCAGGGATACGTCCGCATCTTTTGCTTGCTGGGCTTCATAGAGCTTCTCGATCTCCGCCACCGCTGCCAGTACCTTATCTACCGCTGCCCCGGCTTCCGTCCAGTTCTTCGCGGTCTTGGCTTTCACCGCATCGCTGTAAGCGGTACTCGCCCTGGTATAGGGTTCGGGGAAACGATTCTTCGCATCGATAGCCGTCGCCCAGTCGAGCCGTTCTTTTGCCTTAACCAAAGATACGTCCGTGTCTTTTGCTTGCTGGGCTTCATAGAGCTTCTCAATCTCCGCCACCGCTGCTAATGTCTTATCTACCCCGGCCGCCGTAGCGGTCCAGTTCTTCGCGTTCTTGGCTTTCACCGCATCGCTGTAAGCGGTACTTGCCTTGGTATAAGGTTCGGGGAAACGGGTCTTCGCGTCGATAGCCGTCGCCCAGTCGAGCCGTTCTTTCGCCTTAGCCAGGGATACGTCCGCATCTTTTGCTTGCTGGGCTTCATAGAGCTTCTCAATCTCCGCTACCGCTGCCAATACCTTATCTACTGCTGCCCCGGCTTCCGTCCAGTTCTTCGCATTCTTGGCTTTCACCGCATCGCTGTAAGCGGTACTCGCCTTGGTATAGGGTTCCGGGAAACGATTCTTTGCGTCGATAGCCGTTGCCCAGTCAAGCCGTTCCTTTGCCTTAGCCAGGGATACCTCCGCATCTTTTGCTTGCTGAGCTTCATAGAGCTTCTCAATCTCCGCCACTGCTGCTAAGGTCTTATCTACCCCGGCCGCCGCAGCGGTCCAGTTTTTCGCGTTTTTAGCCTTCACCGCGTCGCTATAAGCGGTACTCGCCTTGGTATAAGGTTCGTGGAAGCGGGTCTTCGCGTCGATAGCCGTTGCCCAGTCGAGCCGTTTCTTGGCCTCTGCCAGAGCCGTATCCGCTTCTTTTGCCTTGAGCGTCTCGATTTCTTTCACCGCAGCTTGTGCCTTATTCGCCGCAGTAACCGTATCCTTCCATTTCTCACCGGACCGGGCCTTTACCGCGTCATTATATGCGGAATTGGCTTGGTTATAGGGGCCGGGGAATTGGGTCTTCGCACCAATCGAAGTCGCCCAGTCAAGCCGCTCCTTGGCTGCGGCGAGGGCTGTATCCGCTTCCCGCATATCGAGTTGCCGCGCCACATACTCGTCGGAAAGTATCGCATACTTCAGGGCTTCCTCGGCATAGGCGGTAGCCGCATCATAATCCCCTTGTTCAAAACATTCTTGGGCTAAACCCGCAAGCCGGAGACTCTCTAAAAAATACTCGTTATTGACCAGATTGCCATCCGGCGCCGCAGCGACCAGGGATACCCCAGTCATACCAAGGGCCAAACTACAGAGTACCGCGGGAATGAGCCGGTTCACCGAATGCCTCCCAGCTTTGCTTGAGCGCTCTTTGCCCGCTTATCACTGTCGGCGATCTTATCTTGGGCGGTCTCTATGGCTTTCGCTGCGGTCTGACGTTTTTTCGCGGTAGTATCCCGGATGATCAGGAACTGGTCAACCGCTTGGGTAAAGGCTTCCAGAGCCTGCTTAAAATCTTTGATGCTCATGGCGCTTTCACCCTCGGTATAAACCGCATCCGCTTGGGTATAAGCGTCTTTCATCGCCACAGGCGCTTTAAGGTTCAATGCCTCATCCCGCAGGGCCAGCGCCCGCTGCTGCTGTTCTCTTGCCCGGGCCTCCCAAGCGGTGGCAAGCACCGACTCGTATTGGGCGCGTCCTGCTTCCGCGGCTTCTTGTGCGGCGGCAATGTCCTTCCCCGCATAAGCCGAAACCGCCTGTTCCATACTTGCCTCCGCAGAGGCAAAGGTATCAGGATCAAACCGGCTCAGATCCTGCGTTTCGATTTCCGAACGAAGCCCCAGCGCCGCAGCTTCAGTTTCCAGTAAATTATAGAGCGCCTCCGCCGCAACAGATTCCCGGGCAAAGGCGTCATAGGCTTTTGCCTCATAGTGCTGCTGGGCCTCCGCCGCAGTCGTATCCGCCGTGTCCATCTGTTCAGGGAGCGCCTCTTGAGCCCCTGCCGCCAGCGCCCGTTCCCGGGCCCTTTGAACCGCCTGGTTTCTGGTTTCCGCATACCGGGATAGTGCTTGTAAGCTGATTTCATCATAGGTATCCCCCAGGGCGTCGTAGGTTTTTATGGCATCTTCGTACTCTTGCTCATTTACGGGGGTGAGGGCCTCTGCCTGGGTATACCGGGATTCAGCGCTGTTCCATAGCTCAGGATAATAGTGGGGACCTTCAAAATCCTCTGCCAGTTTGCGTAAACGCTTTACCCGCTCCTTCGCATTCGCCAAGGTCTGTTGGACTGCTTCACTGGGAACTGCGGAGGAACTTTCTTCTTGAAGATCCGGGATAGCTGGAGGCGCTCCGGTGCAGGATGCCATGCAAAGGATAATACCTATTCCTATAATACTACCCATCCCAGGGGGATGTTTCATCCATGACTCCTCACCGTACTCTATAGCGGTCCTGGTAGTAGCACCGTATCCTTCCCACCCTAGGGTATACTTCCTTGTTTCTACCCGTATTCGTTTCCCTATGCAGATCCGCACACTTCTTACTATAAATAATACTCATTTTCGATAAAGAATATGCGCCAAGTACACCTCATGGTAGGTCTAAAAACCATATTTTTTTAAAAAAACCAACATGATCTCCAAACGGGTATAATCTTATCCTTATTTTCGTATGCTTTTCTTCATTTCTAAACCGAAACCACCAATCATACGAGTTTTCGCTGTTTTCCTATGGACCCTATACGCACCCCTGATTTTCCGGTATGCTGTATCCATGAGACTCCATAAAACAATTATAGTATGAAACGCACCATTATGAAACGCATCATTCTAAAAGCCGGAGAAGCAAGACGTATCGTTGGGGGCCATCCCTGGGTCTATGATAACGAGGTCGCCCAGATCCTCGGCCCCGAAGGTCCTGCAACGCTTGAACCGGGGGAGACGGCGGATGTAGAAAGTTCGGGAAAAACCTATCTGGGCCGAGCCTTGGTAAACCCGCACTCTAAAATAATCGCCCGGATATACAGTCCTTCTAAAGAAGGGATCGATAGGGGCTTTTTTAAACGCCGGATTCGGGAAGCCCTCGCCCGCAGGACCGGGTACGACCTGTACCAGGAATCCGCCCGGATCGTCTTTGGTGAAGCGGATTTTCTCCCGGGTCTCATCATCGACCGTTTTGTTGGATGGCCCCTGGAAACGGTGGAAGCCTCCCTTTCAGAACGGCCCCTCAGCTTTGCTATGGTTGCATCTGCCCTGGGACCGCCCCGCTCCTGGCTTTCGGTGCAGTTCCTCAGTTACGGCATGGATAGCCGCCGGGGGGACATTGTGGCTGCCTTGGAAGAGGTTTTGGGCAAAGGCCCTCGTCCTTTGGGCATACCCCAAGGGATCATCGAAAAATCCAGCGCCCTGTTTCGGGAACGGGAGGGGCTTCCCCTGCGGGAAGGACCCATCGCAGGGAACATCCCCCCAGGGGGGATCCTGCTCTTTGAAAACGGCTTTCCCTTTGGGGTATCCTTTGAACAGGGACAGAAGACCGGCTATTTTCTGGACCAAAAGGAAAACCGCCGCCGTCTCAAGCCATGGATCGTTCCAGATGCTCGAATTTTGGATGCCTGTTCCTACACCGGGGGCTTCGGTATTCATGCCGCCCGTTTTGGCGCAGCATCGGTTTATGTGGCGGATAGTGATCCTGAGGCGCTGCACCTGGCGGTGAAAAATGCCCAACTCAACGGGGTAGCGGACCGGATCATCCCGGTGGAAGGGGATATTTTTGACCTGCTGCGGACCTATGAACGGCATCGAATGGAACGGTTTGATCTCATCATCCTCGACCCCCCGGCTTTTGCTAAAACCCATTCCTCCCTGGAAGGAGCTTTCCGAGGGTATAAGGAAATTAACCTCCGGGCCTTGAAGCTCCTCCACAAGGGGGGCATCCTGGTAACCTGTTCCTGCAGCCAGGCCGTAGATGAGCATCGGTTCAAGCGCATCGTGGCGGAAGCTGCCCAGGATGCGGAACGCCGGCTTGTGCAGCTTGATTTTCGGTACCAAGCTCCGGATCATCCCATACTGGTAGGGTATGATGAATCCCTGTACCTCAAATGCGGGTTTTACCGGGTCTTGTAGCGCCGGCTGCCCTGAGTAGGCGCATAACACGGACGCCAAGAAAATAGCGGATTGCGGCGCAAGACCCTATAGACCGGAAAACAGCAGGGATATGTCGGATCGTAAGCCAATGCCCCCTTATCTATTTTGGCTCAAAGGGCTATACTGAGTTACCATGTCGGAATATAGAACAGAACGGGTAGGACGACTTATCCAAGAAAAAATCGGCGGCCTCATTGTGGGGGGTAAAATCAAGGATCCCCGGGTGCATCCCTTTCTTTCGATTACCCGAGTCTCGGTGTCCAGGGACTTTGCCTGGGCTGAGGTGTATGTCTCCAGTTGTAAACCCAAGGAAAATCTGCTCAAAGGGATCGCGGGACTGCAAAGCGCCGCAGGTTTTATACAGAGCCAGCTTGCCGGGCAGATGCACATACGCCAAACCCCTCGGCTTCGTTTCCATGAGGATCCAGGTATCCGGGAGGGCTTTGCATTGATCCAGAAGATCGAGAACCTGAGTAGCGGCGAGGACTGAGACCCTGGGCTTGGAAAGGCATCTCAGGAACCGGAATAGCCTCTACGCGGTTTCCTGGGGGAGAGGGATACGGAAACCCTCAATGCAGACCCCGGCGAAATTCCCGGGCTATATCCCGCTTCACATCCCGTTCCCGGATATCCGCCCGCTTATCGTAGGTTTTCTTGCCCTTGCACAGCCCTAATTCCACCTTAACCCGTCCCCGCTTAAAATAAAACGAGAGGGGAATCAGGGTGTAGCCCTTTTCCTCTACCTTACGGCTGAGCCGTTTTATCTCTTCTTTATGGAGGAGCAGCCGCTTCTTTCGGTCCGGGTCATGGTTGAATAAGGAAGCAAAGGGGTTCTCCGCAATCCGTAGGGACCGGAGCCATACCTCCCCGGCGGCCACCTCCGCCCATGCGTCGGGAAAGGAGATCTTACCATCCCGAAAGGATTTCACCTCGGTGCCAAAGAGGGCTATGCCGCATTCGTAGGTATCATCCACCGTATAATCATGACGGGCTTTGCGGTTTACCGCGATGATCTTCATGCCGTCACTCATGGAAAACCTCCCCTTGACCTGGAGCTTTCAGGGCAAGCACCGGCCGGAATGAAACAAAGGGTGAACAGGAAGCCGGAGGCAGGGAAGCCCGGGTTCCCGGGTTCACCGAACCCGGCGGATTGACCCAGGATCCGCCCCGGACCGTCCGTTCCGGAGCACCAATTTCCTCCAGGGTTTCCTGGTCAGGGGAGAGGAAGGGGAACGGCGCGTAGGGATCCCCGCACCATTCCCAAAGCCCACCGATCATATCCCGCAGCCCCTCATCTGGCTCCGCCTCGTCCAGAGCGGCCCAGGCAGCGTATTCCCATTCCGCTTCGGTGGGGAGCCGAACCTCATAGGCCGCCCATGTCGGGGGCAGTAAATCCGTGAGCCATTGGCAATAGGCCCGAGCGGCATACCAGGAAACCCCTGGAATCGAGGCGGAGGCGCGATCCCCTGAAACGGACTGGTCGAGGGCTACCAGGTAGTCCTCCGTAACCAGTCCCTGTTCCATGAGCCTTGGGGTATGTTCCCCCTTCCAATCAGGGTGGGCCTCAAGAAAAGCCTCCCAAGATGCGGCGGATGCCTCAGTTTCAGCGATACTGAAGCCCTCCAGAGCGGTTTCTTGGGGAAACATATCTCCGTGGACCAGAGTTCCCGGGGCAATTTCCTTGAACCCCATGGAAAAAAGCGCGTCAACCCTGAAGGTCCTCCCCAGGATCAGCCCCTGAGACCGGCTCCCGGTTTTGAGGGATGCGGCGCGCTGGGCTTGTTTGGTATACCAGGGATGAACGGTGAGGATCCGCTGGGCTTCTGGGGGGAGGACCGTCCCCAGCCAGATCGCGCTTCCCGGGGTTTCGGACAGATAGGTGACCAGGTCTTCGATAGAACGGAGTGAACTCACGGGGGATGGGGAAAGACCGGCGTTATCCACCGTGTATTTTGCCCTGATAAGGTCCCGTAGTCCTGCCTTGGTCGCGGCGAACCGGGTGGCCCCGTGCAGCAGCCGATCCAAGGTCTCGTACCTTTCGGGATTCCCCGCCCCGGGACCTGAACGGTAGGCCCCTTCAGCGAGACTCTGGGGGATCTGGTAGGTAGGAGTAGGCTCCCCGGCAAAGGACCAGGCCGCATACTCCCTGGCCCCGGCCCGCAAGGCGGCTCCGGGAGCGGTTTCCTCAAGGATTCCGGTGAGCGGTTCTTTCCGGGGAAAAAACAAGGACCCCAGGAGGCGCCCCTGGATTTCCAGGTCCCGCGCATAATCCGAGAAACCCGGCAGGGTCATTACCACCGGATAGGTTCCCGGTGGAACAAAAACCTCGCAGGGCGTGGTCCCCTGATAGACCCCAGCCACCCGTACCGCAGCCCCCAAGGGTTCGGAACGGAGGACCAGGACACTGCCGGGCTTGGAAATCCCCGGATACAACAGAAGAAAAAAGAGGACGATAAGCAGGATGAGGGCATACAGGGCCGCTAGATATACCTGGGGTCTGATACCCAGGAGAACCGGTAAGTGTACCGTATCTTCAGGAAGGGCCGCGGGGACTTCCTTTTTTCTCGTAAACATGTAACATTATAGGTCTCTTTTGCCGCTCTTGTCAATGGAGCGCTTTTATGGTAGGGTTGCGGCGTTGCGGGAAACACAGAAAAAAGTTGGAAGAACATGGAAAAGGTAGAGGAAACGATAGAAAAAAAAGTGGGGGATCACCTCCTCGGGCTTACCGAGCGGTATCTCAGTTACCGAAAAAGGACCCGGCGGATCAAAAAGGAAAAACAAAAAGCAAAGCATCCGGTTCTGGATTGGCTTGAAGCGTTTGTATGGGCTGCGGGAATGGTGCTGCTCATCAACCAGTACCTCTTTCAGGCCTACCAGATTCCCTCGGGGTCCATGATCGACTCCCTCCTCATCGGAGACCGGATCTTTGTGAATAAGATCATTTTTGGACCGGAACTGCTGCCGGGGATGGCCAAGCTGCCCAGTCCCCTCAGCCCCAAACGGAACGATATTATCATTTTTGAAAATCCTTCCTACTTGTCCCGAGGTCCGGCATTTGATATAGCCCAGCGCATCATCTATATGCTGACCCTCTCCCTGGTTGATATTGACCGGGATGAATCCGGGGAACCCAAGGCCCACTTTTTGATAAAACGGGCGGTCGGCTGGGGGGGAGATCAATTGGTGCTCCAACGGGGGGAGTTGCGGATCCGTTTTGCCGGGGAGACCCAGTGGACGGATGAGCGGACTTTCAATGCCCAGCGGCAGTTCAAGCATCATATCAGCCGCCTCATCGAACCTGAAGCCTATCCGGCCTTGGAGGCGGAGGGAAAGGCTATGGCCTATATGGAATTGCGGCTCAATCCGCCGCCCCGCCTCATAGACGCCGCGCTCACGGCCAACAGCCTGCGGTATCCTGATGACCGCGCCCGGGATAAAGCGGGCCTTGAGGTGCTCCGGGGAGCCTATCCCCAGGATAACCGGTATAGGGCGCGTCTTGCCCGGCATACCCAAGGCTCTTATGTGCCTGAAGGCCGGATCCTTCCCCTGGGAGATAACCGGGATAATTCCCGGGACGGCCGTTCCTTTGGCCCCATCCGGGAAACCAAGGTACTGGGTAAGGGTTCGTTCATTTATTGGCCGCTGGGACGTATCGGTCTGATTCGTTAGGGGGAACAAAGGGCATAGAAAAAAGGGGATATAGAGAAAACATGTTTGATAAATGGCGACGCAGATACGCTTCGTATGCGGATCAAAAAAAGAAACGCCACCATCTGCGGTGGATAGTGTTAGGGGTGCTCATCTTTTATTGCAGTTATATCGGCTTGACCGGTCTGGTTTTTTCTACCCGGGTCCTGGAAAGCGATACTATGCAGCCTGCGCTCCATAGGGGAGATCGGCTCATCGTTTCTTCCTATGCGGTGTATTCCCTGCTTCCCGAAGGCTGGCGGTCTCATAGCCTGCCCTTCCGCCGGGGTAATGAGGTGCTCGTAGACACGGGTTTTAACGCCCGGTGGAGTATCCTTGACTGGATCCTCGACAGCGGACTTCGTTTCTTGACCATCCAGCGGATAGGTTTGCTCCAGCGGGAACCCTGTTATATCAAGCGGGTTATCGGGCTTCCCGGGGATGAGATTACCATGACCAACTACGTGCTGCGGGTCAAACCCAAGGGGGATGTCTACACCTTTACGGAGTTTGAGTTATCTGATAAGACCTACGATGTTACCATCCCCCAGGTTCCCGCGCTCTGGGATGCCTCCATTCCCTTTTCAGGAAACCAGGAAACCATTGTTCTTCAGGATGATGAATGTTTCGTCCTTTCGGACGACCGGAGTAATACCAATGATTCCCGTACCTGGGGACCGGTACCGGTGGACCGCATCATCGGGAAGGCCCTGTTCCGGTATTGGCCCCTCAATCGCTTCGGTAGACCTTAAACCAGACCCTAAACCGGAGAAGGTCTGCTCCCTGTATATCCACGTTCCCTTTTGCGCCGGGGTCTGTGATTACTGCGATTTCTATTCGATTCCGGTGCAGCCCCAGGATCGCCGGCTAGGGCTTTATATAGAACTCCTTCTTGGGGAAGCGGAAGCGCGGATCCAGGAGTTCGGCGTTACCCGGATTCCCACGGTGTACATCGGCGGCGGAACCCCCTCGTTACTGGGGGCCGCAGGTATGGGGCGGCTTCTGGCGGGGCTGAAGCGGCTTTGGAACCAGCCTCCCGTGGAAATCACCGTGGAGGCCAATCCCGAATCCGCGGGAGCGGCCTTTCTCAGGACCTGCCGGGAGGGGGGAGTTACCCGTCTCAGCCTGGGGGTCCAGAGTTTCCATGAGCCTTCCCGCAGGGCAGTGCATCGGGTCGGGGATGGGGCTTTGTTAGCGGAACGCCTTTGTCTGGTCCGGGATATATTCGGACAGGCCTTTTCCGCGGATCTCATCACCGGGCTTCCCTGGCAGGACGAGGCGATCCTCCGGGAGGATATGGATCGGCTCCTCTCGTATGAACCGGGCCATGTTTCCCTCTATGCTTTGACCGTAGAACCGGGAACACCCTTGGCGCTGGGTAAAGGGGAAGGACTTCCTGAGCCGGATAGGGCCGATGCGTTGTGGATCGCGGGCCGGGACCTCTTAGAACAAAGGGGCTACGGACAATACGAGGTTTCCAATTTTTCCCTGCCCGGCGGAGAAGCCCGCCATAACATCCGGTATTGGCGCATGGAAAACTGGCTTGGTGTAGGACCAGGGGCGTCGGGTACCCTCATTGACGACGAAGCAGGGAGGGGACGGCGTTTTACCGTGTCCCCTGAGGTGGATGCCTATCTCTCTCAGAGCAGGGAAGCCCTGGTGAACGGAGCAGGGGTGCTCATCGAAGACCTGGATCGGCTCACCCTCATCAAGGAAACCTTGCTCATGGGCTTCCGGTATCGCCAAGGGCCGGATGCGGGGTTATTTCACCGGCGATTTGGCCGATCTATCGAAGCCTGTATTCCCCGCACCATAGCCCGGTGGCAGGACCGGGGGCTTTTGGAAGCAGACCCGCTGGCCCTCACCAAAACAGGCATGCTCTTCCTCGATTCTTTTCTTGCGGATGCCTTTAGGGAAGCGGAACAGCACGGCTAAGTATGCACTGATTTATTCAATCGAGAATAAATCAGTGCTTCCTTTAATGTGGTTTTTCGCAGTTTTCCGCAGGAAAACGAGAAAAACAATAGGGCGATGCTGATTAGCGTCAAGTTAATCAGCATCGCCCTAAGACCAGGGATGTTCATCCTACGGGTATAGGCAGGACTTAAACCTATGGCGACAGGGCCGGCGCATATAAACAAAAGAGTCCGCGAATGACGCGAATTAACGCGAATTAGGGAATAGCCACCGTTCTTAATTCGCAAAAATGAGCGGGTATTGGGGTTATGATTTAGGGGATTTTCTGTATGGGCGGTTCGGTTCTACGAGGTACTTTTAATGAGAGTATTTTATCTATATCATAGATAGTATTGATAGGGCATACTCTTTTTATGTATTTTTTTCCATACTATATTGACTTTTTTTGAATGATGTATTATTTTAAGAGAATTATGACTAGTACGTACTGTTATATAAAAGTGACCGAATTGACTATAATGGGGGACTCATGCTGAGCTCCCCTGGTATGTTTTTATTATATGCTATAGTGCCCCCCCCCTAGCATCGTTTCCTAAATTTCCGTTAGTTCCATACTTTCTTGATACTCAGCTTTTGGGGGCGGCGCTCTCTTTTTCCGCGCTCGTTATGGCGTTGGCATTGTACAAAGGCTCTTAGATCCCGGTTCCTGTAACCGGGATAAAAACCACGGGCCTTGTACCTTTGCTTTTGCGGAGGAGCATTGCCCGCGATAACAGTCATAAGGAGACAAGAATGAAAAGAGCGAATCTGAAAAAAGCGGTATCGGGGGTGGTATTCATATTCTTGGTAGTATTCGGCGTGTTGTCGGTTGCCGGTTGCGATTCCCTTCTGGGAGGGGATGGCACCAATAACAATAATAATAACAACAGCGGGATTGATTACACGAACTACACTACCGGCTACTCAATCCGCGTGTCTAACACCACCCAGCAGAATTTGGTCGCCTTTAAGTGGAGTTTGTCCACAGGCACCCTGGTAGGCGGAGTCAGAGGAGGGGCAACCAATCACGGGTTCAAAAAAAGCGCCCTGTTCAGCGCCACCGGGGACTTTCCGCTTATTTTGATCACCGAGGAAGAGTACAACGCGAACAAGAGTAATCTCAACGCCCTGGCAAACTCGCCCTTTACACGGGTATATGCGTTTTATAACGCGAACGGTGAGAATGATAATGTGTATGAAATATCCGGGAAACTGGGAGGCCAGTACAGTCTGGTTCTTCAAAATGGTTCCGGTATGAACGTGGAACTCCGCTTAAACGGCGTACACGGCGCGCCCCTGGGATATGCCCAGGAAGGTATGTACAACACCACGCTCAAGATTGAACAGGGGGACTATCTTGTGTTTCCGGTGTTTAGAAAGTTTAACGCGAACCGGGGGGAAATCATATCGGTCTATCCCAAGTACACCAATGGAAAGCCCCAATACGACCAGTTTACGGTAAACGCGGATGAGCCGGAATACGAACTTGATCTGAGCGGTTACATACAGGGAGTAACCCTTTCAACCGGTTCCGCGTATATCCTTATTCAGAACAATTCCGGTACCGGTGTACAGTTACGGAAAGGTGGCGCCTTACAAAAAACCTCAACCGGTATTTCCACCATTAACAATGCCGGTAACCGCCTGTTCCAGGTTGATATGGCGAATCTCGGCGGCGGCAGCGATAATCTGGCGGATACGGCGGATGTGAG
>JAISPY010000235.1 GCA_031274565.1 Treponema sp. | reverse complement strand
CCCGTACCGTGGTTTCCCGGATTTCCTTTTGGGTGCTATGCCCGTATGGAGCGCGCACTCCATCACCGGCATAGCCGGCGGTTTATGACGTGCTGCGCTCTAAAAACAAAAATTCCGGCTGAAACCGGAAATGCTCTCTACCCATAGGTTGACCTAGCTATTTAATGCCTTAAAATCCCCCTTCAGTTCATCCCAACTGGTATGATTCCTTGTGGAATTATTGGTGTTTTGATAAAAATCATTTTTATCCGCCATGGTAAAAATCCCAAAAATAGAAGAAAGGGGTTCCATGTCCGACTGAACATCACGATTTCCCGTAGGAGGCAAGTGTTTATTCACTATTTCAAGCAAGAAAAGATGGCCTAATTCATGGGCAAGACAAACCCGTAACTGCCGCTCATCAATGCTCGGATTAAAATGAATAACAAAAAACCGTCTATGGAAATACTGGGCACATCCCACCGGTCTGGGATCACTCGCCCTGAGACTTGGTTCGCATATAATACGAAAAAATTCATTCTTCGTCTCTTTCCGTAAATACCCCTCCATCGCCCGAATAATATGGGCTAAATATTGGTTTTTTATCTCGGTATTGAGAGCTTTATAGATAGCGTATAAGTCCTCAACCGAGCTATCCGTAATCCCGAAACTTTGCGCTCGATCTTTTAGTCGCTCCGGCGTTATCTCAAATTCCCTCACGGCTGAAGCCCAAGCTTATCGTACAGGGCATTCAATTTCCACGTCCCGGCCAGAAACATTTGCACCGTCATCTGATATTCCGTCTCAGCGGATGGTTTCCCCAAAGAAAAAAAGGTTTCCGGACTCCCCATGCTCCGAGTAAGATACTTGCTCCGTAAGGCAAGATCATCAATGCCATACTTACCAAAGGTATCTTCTATTACCTCTTGGCTGGTGCAGGCCTTTAAAGCCGACACTACCACCTCATTAAACATCTCCATAACTGACTTCCTCCTGTCAATGTAGTGTACCTAATTATAAACGGTTACACATTTAACGTACTCGTCAATTGATTTCCCGTCAAACGGCATTTAATAGGCTTTAAATCACCTTTGAAAATGGCCGATCGCCTGCCTGTCCGGAGCAAGTCCCGGTCATTTCACCAGGCATAGCACCTCGTCCCCATGAGCGCCGATCAGTTCCCGCCGGCGGGGATCTACTATCAGGTCCATGTCTTCCAGGGGAATCGCCCCCAAGAGGACGTCCCCGGCCCCAGGTACTACCAAGGCAAGACAGGCCGTGTGGCGGTCCTTCCAGTGAATTTCCACCGGCTCGGTGAGGCGGCAGACCTGCTTCGTCCCGTCCGCCAGCTCAGCGCCGCGCAGCCCTTTGATAGCAAGCCCCAGCTTTTCCCGCACCGGTTCATTGATAACCAAGGTTCCCGCGCCAGTATCCACCAAGGCCCGTACCGTGGTTTCCCGGATTTCCTTCTCGGTGATATGCCCGTATTGCGCGCGCACTATATCACCGGCGTTTTTCAGGGTGATTTCCGTATACACTGTTCCCATAAGAAGCTCCTCTCCGCATCGTACCTATTGCAAAGATACCTTAAAACAGCCTGCCGGCAAAAGCAGCCGCGATTATAAAGAAAAAAAGAAAATTACGGGGCAAGAGACGCCAAGGGATAGTAGTGCTGGAGGATCTGGGCGGCGGTGAACCCCGCTTGGGCCATACCCGCAGCGCCGCTCTGATCCATGCCCACCCCGTGGCCCCACCCGGCCCCTTGAAAGATGAAGTATTCGGGCCTGCCGTTCTTTCCCAGCTTGGAACGGATGGTGAAGAGGTTGCTCCGCAAGCCCCCTAAGCGGGACCTGATACGGTCATCTTTAATCCGCACCGTTCCCTGGGTACCCCGGATTTCCACCTCGTTGATCCTGCCGGAAATGCCCCGGCCCCGGCTTATCACCTGGAGCACTTCCCCCACATCATTCCCGTCCGCGGCGTTACGGCTGCGAATCTCCTCCGCAGCCACCCATTTTTCCCAGCGATAGGCTTGGGAGGAGTGGAGGTTCGCCACCGATGAGTATGACCGGGGCTTGTCCCGAATCCACCGGGCCAATTCGTCCAGGGAAAGGGGGTGGGTCCGCGGGGCCAGGAGCTTATCCGCCACCGCCGCATTGAAGGTACTGGTCCCCCACACGGAACGACTGTCTTCGCTGTAGCCCCCGTGATTGGCCGAGTAGTAGGCCCTGAGGGGTTTACCCCCTGCCTGAAGGTACCTCCCGCGGGTGGCGTCCACTGCCGCGGTCGTGGCCCGGGCCTCCCCGCCTACCCCCCGGTATGCGGCGGAAAGCACTGACCCGTAGAGATCAAAGCCTTTTGCCTTATATTCCCCCAGATAGGCCAAGGTATAGGAACGGGCCGCAATAGCCTGGGCCTTGAGCGCCTCCGTAGGCCAGGATGCGGGCATTTCCGCGGGAATCACCCCATAGAGGTATTCTTCGATATTGAGGATGTTAATCAAGGTAAGCCCTGCCGGTGCAGGCCGAAATTCGATGCTGCCCCGGTAGGAACGGTCTTCCGCGCTAAACCCGGAGACGATGGTGGTATGCTGCGGTTCCTGGTATTCCAAGACCACGGGCTGGGCGGCGATGACCAGGGTCTTTCCCCCGGAATCCTGCAGGAAGAGCTTGCCGGTTCGCGCTTCCGCCCAGAGCTGTTCCTGGGCTTTCCCGGTGAACAGGGGCTTCTCCCCGGGCAGACGCAGCACATAAGGTCCGCCGGTTTTTACGGTGATCAGGGATTGTCCCTCCGCAAGACCTATCCGTACCAGGGGGATGTCTTTGGCCGCCCCTCCCAGGGCTTTGACCGTGGGTGGGCTTGCGGTGATACTGCGCCGGACCGGAGGAGTTTCCTGCTCTCGGAGGAGTTCAGGCTGTCCCCGGAGCGCCGCATTAAGGGCCTGGAGGATGGCGTCCTGCCGGGGGAAATACTGCTGAGCCCGATTTAACTGCTGGTATGCTTCTTTATAGTGTTTCTGGGCCAAGAGGACCTTACCCAGGGGAAGCAGGGCCACATGGAGTTCCGGGTCTTGCCGGAGGGCGGTGCGGAAACAGGTCTCCGCTTCCGCCGGAGCGGATTCGGCCAGCAGTTCCCCCAGGAGCAGCCAGGCTATGGGACGGAAGTTTTCCGCGGCCAGGCTTTTCCGCAGCGCAGCGACGGCCTTCGCGGGATTTCCCGTATCCCGGTGTACCAGGGCCTCGTAAAACAGGGTTTCCCCGGTCTCCCGGGAGAGCGGAAGGATCCCCAGGGCCTTCTGATAGTTCCCCGCCAAACAGAAGGTTACAAAGAGCTCCCGTTCCGTCTCCGGGTCCGCGGGTTTATCCCGGCGCACCCGTTCAAGCAGCGCAGCCGCAGCGTCTCCCTTCCCGAGTTCAGCGTATGAACGGACAAGCTGCCAGATGAGGGATACATCGCCGGACTCTCGCAGGAGGCTCTGTTCTAAGTCCCGAATGTTCCCCTCCAGGTTGCCTTGGTAATAGGCCCGCACGGCTCGTTCAACCGCAGCGCTGGGGAGGGGAGGGGCGCTTGACGGCGGGGGGGCTGCCGGGCTTACTCCCGCAGGCCGTGAGGCTGCTGGCGGCGATTCTTGCGGCTTTGGGTCCTGCCGCGGAGGAACCGTGGGCCGTGCGACTGGAGGCGTTACCGCCGAGGCAATCGGCGGGATAAAAGTCTTGGATTCAGGGGCTTGAGGCAACGGGGGAGCGGCAGCCGAAGCAGGCGGCTCAACCGGCGTTGCCGCAGGGCTTGGCGGTACCGGGGGAATCGAAGGAGTCGGCGCTGCAGGGGCGCTCGGAGGTACAGGGGAAACCGAAGCAGGCGGTTCAGCCGGCGCTGCGGCGGCGCTCTGGGGTGGAGGCGGAGCGGAAACTGCAGCCGCAGGAGCGCTTGGGACCGAAACAGTCCGGTCCGCCGGTACGAGGTCCGCAGGCTGGGGCGAAACCGGGGATACCGGAGGAGCTGCGGATTCCGTTAAAACCGGGGATGTGGAAGGAACTGCGGGAGTTTCCTCGGGGCTGAGGAGCGGCTGCGGGGGCGGTTCCTCTCGGAGGAGGGAAGGTTCAGCGGGAATTACCGGGAGGGGCTGCGGGGGAACCTCAGGAAGCGGGTCTGGTTTCACCGTCTGCGCCGGAGCAATCTCGGAAAGGGACGGACTCGCTGGGGAAATTTCCGGGGATTGCGGATCCGGATGCGCCGGGGGCAGAGAATCTGCGGGAATAGTTGCAGGCTGGGGAGGCTCAGGCGGAGGTACCGGCGGGGGCGTGGCAGTACAGGAAGCAAAAATAAGGCAGAAACATACGAACAAGCGCATGGTTCATGGTACGGTGAAACGGGGCTGCTCGTCTATCAGGTATTTCCTCGATGCCCGGCCAGGGATAAACCCTCCGCCGCAGTTGGAAACCCGGCGGTCCGAGGGCTTACTCTATTGCAGCGTGTACTCCCCCTTGGGGAAAACGGGGAAAACAAGGAAAAAACTATCGGGTTCAGGGAGCACAAGCTTCACACCATACGGTGGCTACTCCGGCGCAGCGGGTGAACGAGTCAATGGCCGCAGGGTCTGCGGCAACGCTGATCTGAGAGGTGGTCCGGATCACCGTTTCCCCCTCCTTCAGGGGAACATGGATAAACACCGAGCAGGACCCGGGTTTATCCGTAAGCAGATCCCGCAAGGGATAGAGGGTTTCTTCCTGATCCGCCGCGTGTACGTCCAGTCGGATATGTACTTCCTGGAAAGGTTTCCCCGGCGGGATCCGCGGAGGCGCGTCCGGACGCGGTTCGAGGGGGCCGCGGGCAACGGCATCCGCTTGGAGCTTCTCCCGGTCCAAG
Organism: Treponema sp.; assembly: GCA_031274565.1. Lineage (GTDB taxonomy): Bacteria > Spirochaetota > Spirochaetia > Treponematales > Breznakiellaceae > JAIRLU01. Next base: position 9,837 of record JAISPY010000235.1, on the reverse strand, counting down.
AGCGTATCCACGAGAATCGTGGGCCGCTCCCGGTTCTTGGGATGTTCCAGGGTACCTTTCAGCGCGACAATCTGATCCATCTGGATTTTTTCCTCCACGTCTTTCCATATCTTGGGAAAGAAGGTCAGTTCGGTTTCACCGGTATAATCCGAGAGGGTAACAAAGGCCATAGCCTCTCCCTTTTTCGTGGTATACTGTTTTACGGCCTTGATAATGCCCACCAAGGTATAAGGCCCGGGGGCGGCGGTTTCAAGCCGGGCGAGATTCAGGGTAACCTGCCGCTCCCAAGCCTGTTTATAATCGTCCATGGGATGTCCGGAAAAATAAAAGCCCATCAGTTCTTTTTCTATATTGAGCTTTTCCATCCGGTCCCATTCAGGCAGTTCCGTGAAGACAAAATCCGGGTATTCCTTTTCGCCGGTCTCCTCGAACAGGCTCACCTGGCCGAATTGTTTATCGTCTTTTTTGGCCTGAGCATATTCTATGGCCCGCTCCAGGTTCTCCACCAGCGTGGAGCGGTGCATACCGAAGCAATCAAAGGCGCCGGTTTGAATAAGCAGCTCTACTACCTTCTTACCCACGGTCTTGATGCTTACCCGGTCAAGGAAATCGATGAAGCTCGTATACGGCCCGGTTTTCCGGCATGTCACGATTTCTTCGGCTGGCCCATCTCCCAAGCCCTTGATGCCCAGGAAACCATAGACGATCCGGCCCTGCACCACCGTAAAATACCCCTCGGAACGGTTGATGTCCGGTGGATCGATGAAGATACCCATTTTCCGGGCCTCCGCGATATAGATGGGCAGTTTATCCGGGTGGCTTATTTCATTGGTGAGGTTCGCGGCCATGAACTCTTCGGGGAAATTGGCCTTGAGGTACGCGGTATGATAGGCTACTACTGAATACGCCGCAGCATGGCTCTTGTTAAACCCATAACCGGCAAAGGGAATGAGAATTTCAAAGATCCGGTCCGCATCCTTTTCCTTAAAGCCCTTTGCCCGAGCGCCCGCAATGAATTTTTCCTTTTCCTTGACCATGACCTCCTTTTTTTTCTTTCCCATGGCCCGCCGCAGGATATCCGCCTGGCCAAGACTGTACCCGGCTATCCGCTGGGCTACCTGCATAACCTGTTCCTGGTACACGATAACCCCGTAGGTTTCTTTAAGGATATCCTCCAAACAGGGGTCCGGGTATTCAATGGCCCTGCGGCCCCACTTGGATTCGATGAATTGGGGAATATAATCCATCGGTCCGGGACGGTACAGGGCGTTTAAGGCGATGAGGTCTTCGATCTTGTTCGGCTGAGCCTGTTTGAGGATCTTCTGCATCCCCCCTGATTCAAACTGGAAGATACCGGAACTTTTTCCTTCCCCCAGCATCCGGTAGGTGGCCTCGTCGGTTTCGGAAATGGCGTCCATACTGAAATCCGCATATTCCCCTCCCCGGCGGCGGACCAGATCCACCGTGTTCTTGATGAGGTCCAGGGTTTTAAGCCCCAGGAAGTCCATCTTCACCAGGCCCTGGTTTTCGATGAGGTCCATGGTATACTGACTGGCCACGGCCTTGGTCTTGGGGTCCCAGTAGAGGGGTACATAGTCGGTGAGGTCCGTCTTTCCGATGACGATCCCCGCGGCATGGATGCTGCTGTGCCGGTTCTTGCCTTCCAGCTTCCGGGCCACTGCGAACAGCTCCTGGTACTTGGGATCCGCCGCAAGCTCCCGGAGCTTAGGCTCATCCTCCAGGGCCTTTTTCAAGGTCATCTTGGGATCTTCCGGGATGAGCTTGGTGATCATATTCGACTCATCCAGACTGATACCCAAGGCCCGGGCCACATCCTTGAGCACCGCCTTAGCCTTGAGGGTTCCAAAGGTGATGATCTGTCCCACCCGCTCTTGGCCGTATTTCTGGGTAACGTACTGGATGACCTCTTCCCGCCGTTGATTGCAGAAGTCTACATCAAAGTCCGGCATGGAGATCCGTTCAGGGTTAAGGAAGCGTTCAAACAGGAGATTGTATTTGAGGGGGTCTATGTCGGTTATCTTCAGGGCGTAGGCCACGATGGACCCCGCGCCGGAACCCCGGCCCGGACCTACGGGGATATCATGTTCCTTGGCCCAGTTGATAAAATCCGCCACAATGAGGAAATACCCAGTAAAGCCCATCTTGATGATAATGTCAAGCTCATAGTCCGCCCGTTCCTGAACTTCCTCCTTCCTGCGGGGATACCGTTGCTCAAGCCCCTCCTGGGTGAGGTGCCGCAGGTACGCATTGGTATCAGGAAAGCCCGCGGGGATGTCCACCTCAGGAAGCAGGGGGCCGGGACTGGGTATTTCGGTCTCGCACTGTTCCGCGATCCGCACCGTATTGCTTACCGCTTCGGGATATTCCGGGAAGAGCGCGGCCATCTCCTCTGCGGTTTTGAAATAAAACTCCTGCGAGTCAAAGCGCATCCGCTTTTCATCGCTCTTTTTCTTCTGGGTGGAAATACACAGGAGTATGTCCTGGGCCTGGGCGTCTTCCTGTTCCAGATAGTGGATATCATTGGTCACCACCAGGGGGATTCCCGTGCGCCGCGCGAGGTCGATGATCCCCGGATTCGCCTTCTGCTGTATCGGGAGCCGGTGATCCTGGAGTTCCAGGTAAAAGTTACCCTCCCCCAGGAGGTCCCTGAACCAGAGCGCCCGTTTTTCCGCAGCCTCCCGGTTACCGTCCAGGATGAGGCTGGGAATTTCCCCGGCCACACATGCGGAAAGGCCGATGAGGCCCTGGTGATACCGGAGGAGCAGTTCCTCGTCTATCCGGGGCTTATAATAGAACCCTTCGGTATAGGAATAGGAGGAGAGTTTTATTAAGGTCTGATACCCTTCACCGTTTTTTGCCAGGAGCACCAGATGGTAATATTTGTTGCCGTGTTCGGAACCGGATTTCTTAAATCGGGAACCGGGGGCCATGTAGAATTCACAGCCGATGATAGGGCGGATCCCTGCTTTTTCGCAGGCATCCCGGAATTTGAGGATCCCGAAGAGATTGCCGTGGTCCGTGATAGCCAGGTGTTTCATGCCCAGGGAGGCGGCCTTGGCCGCCAGGCTTTCCGCGGAGGCGGCGCCGTCTAATAGGGAGAAGTCCGTGTGGACGTGGAGGTGCACAAAGTCGATCATGGTGGTTTATGATACAAGTACACTCGAATTTCCGCAAGAGCGGAAACCGGCTTCAAGAAAGAACCGCGAAAAACGCGAAAGGACGCGAAAAGGAATAGGTCTGTTCTTCTTTCGCGCTGTTTCGCGCCTTTCGCGGTTACGAGCGCTTCAGGGGGGCGGTCTCGTTTCCCTTGAAACTGGTCTCAGAGAACCAGCCTTCCGCTTCCGCGCCCGCTTCTCCGGGTAGACGGCTCATCTTGAGCAGATTGGGCCGCAGCGCTATGCCCCGGTTTCCCGAAAAACGCTCATAGTAGGAGATGAGCCCCCGGGGGTTAATCTGCATCAACACATCCGCTGCCACGGTAACCGCGATACGCACCTGCTCGTCCAAGCTGAAAGCCCGGCAGGTGGGACAGGCACACCAGGCTCTTTCGTGGTTCCGGTCAGGCCACAGGTGATAGACCAAGGTTTCAGGATAGGTACGGAAGAGCTTTTCAGCCTCCCGGCGGATGAGTTTGATGGTATCCGGCGCGGTGGGACAAAAATTGTACTTCCAGTCCCGTTTACCTGAATCCATGCGGAATATTTCCCGGTTAAGCCCGAAATACCACCGGGGCACGAGGAGGGACAGATCCCAGCCCCCGCGTTCAATGGTGAGGGCATATTGTTCAGCGAGATTAAACACCGCCTCCCGGCGGCTGTAGCGTCCATGCCATAACATTTTACGGCCGAACCGTATCCAAGGATGGGATGGGGCTTCCTTCTTCCTCCCTGAAAGCACCCTCACGTACAGGGAAAAGACCAGGATATCGATCTGGTTCCGGACCGCCCATATAATTAAGGGTTTCCAGGCAGCGGTGGGGTGTCTCCGCTGGAAGAACAGCCTGCGGCGGATAGTATCCTCGGTAGAAGGATGATACCGAGCGCGTTCTTGGGGGATGTATTCCTGGGGCTTGACCGTATTGACCGGAGGCAGGATTTCCTTGCCTGGTTCAGGCCACCTAAACCCTAAGGCGCCCAGGAAATCAAAGACCCCGTTGCAGAGTCCCCGATCAGATTCACCGGATATTTCAATCCGGTCTTTCTCTATGCGCCAGAAAAATCCGGTTTGCTCCCGGCTATTCCCTTCGATACATAAGCGGATCTGGGGAGCCAGATAGTCCGGCGAATTGGTAGGGCTGTCTTTGATTCCAGGGGGCTTGAGGGAAAGTCCGGCCTGATTTCTGAGGACTTCAAGGTAATGAGATATATCTTCCGCCACTTGTTTAGCCACAGGCATACCCCGGGGGATATGGATCACCCATTCCTTGGAAACATCAAAACAGAGCATCCTATTCAATCAGCCTATACCTTTTTTCTTTACTATAATAACCCTATACAAAACAACCCATCATTTCAAGCAATCGCTTGCCCCCCGTTACATCGCGCCCGTAGAAGCGAGAAAGTTGTAGGTAAAAATCTAAGCTCAGGAAAATCAATAGACTGACTTCTGAGGAGGTCCCTATGGGGTTATCTATGAAAGAACGACAAGCACTCCGGGGGGAAATCAGGAAAGAACCGCGAAAACCGCGAAAGGACGCGAAAAGGAATAGGTCTGTTCTTCTTTCGCGCTGTTTCGCGCCTTTCGCGGTTACATTTTGGAGCGGGTATGGGTTTCAATGACCGCATGAGGAGTTTTTATCCAACCATTTCATGCTCCTCGTTCCCTGCTCCTTACAGGCGGGCGTACGCCGTCCATCCTCATCACCGCGCTAACTCTTAGAAAAAGTAGAAGCATTAGAAAAGATCCAGCGGGCTGCGTCTCGGAGATAGGTGGCGAGCATGGCTCCGTGAATTTCGGTTTGCAGTTTCGTCGCTGCTTTATACCAGTCATCGATGGTATGCAGCGCGGCTACTGCCCGGTTACGGCCATCATCCGCGGAGGTTTGCAGATCCAGACTCCGGTCAGGCAGGACTTTGCTCAAGACGTCCGTAAGAAAAAAGGCCGATAGGCCCGCGGTGAGGGGATCCTTTGCCTCTTTTGAGAGGATGCTGAACTGTTCCGCGGCGATAGAGAACTGCCGTTCGAGGAGCAGGGCAAAGCCGTAGTAAAACCGTATCCAATCGGTTTTCCGGGCATTCCCGTTGCGGAATAGGCCTTTACCGGATCGGGCTACGGCGGCATCGAGCCGGCGGGAAAAGAACCCTACCCCGCCGTGTATATCCTTGGACAGGAGCCGGGCGGTTCCAAAAAGGAGGGCATGGGTTTCAATCAGGGAAGGGTTCCCCGAGGCAACCGCCCGCTCCAGGGCCACCACCGCAGCAGGCTCGGCAAGTACGAAGTAGGCATTCGCTAAAAGCCGCACCCAGGAGGAGGAATAGTGTTTATCCTGGATGATCTTGGTCTCCAGGTAGTGGGTAAGCCCAGGCCAATCTTCCCGTTCCAGCAGTAAATACAGCCGCCGGTTAAGGAGATAAAACAGGTCCAGCCCCACCAGCACGAAGATCATAAGGGCTATGAAGAAGCGGCTTGCCTGCCAGAACTCAAGGGCAAGATCATGACCCAGTATATAAAAGGATAATAAACCTATGACCAGCAAAAAAAAGAAGATGATGATATTAAAGGCGATAAAAACATATCTGAATTTCAACGGTTATTACGCTCCCTCCGCTTTATGATGCTCCCTCTTGTTTCCCCTTGCGCCCTCCGCTTCCTCGAATCGATTCTCTCGCTCAAATTATTACCCTTACTAGCCGATATTGGAACCATACTCTATTATTATCGGTAATAATGGAGGTGCCATAATACAGAACTTAGCAATACGGGACTTATCAGGGAGTTTGGGAATGAACGATTACCAGGTTAGTGATATTATAGAGGGGAGCTTTTTTTCCGAACCCCTTTATCTTGATGAAGGGTTTATCCTGGCCACACCAGAGATGAGCTTCTCCAAGGAATTGGCTGCAGCTCTTTTAGCATGGAATTTTAAGGTAGTCCAGAGCGCCGGAGAACCCCGGCAGATGGAATTCGTTATAAGCGATAAGGATAAGCTCAAGCAGGCGCTTGATTTTTATATAGCCTTGGAGAAGTATGTGATTACCCTTTTTACTCCGGGGATACAAAAGGACGATCTGACCTTTAACGCCGTAGCAGAGAAGATCCAGGCGGCTTGCGGCATCATACAAACCGATTCCCGCACGTTCTTCCGGGTGCCGCTTATCTATAAACCGAGCGTCCGGGTTAACGTCCAGGTATCCCATACGATTACCTCGACGGTGATTGCCTTAACCATAGGATGTTTCCTCGGCCTGCCCAATGACCAGCTCATCGAATTGGGGGTTGCCGCCCTGCTCCATGAAATCGGTATGACCAAACTGCCGCCCAAAATAAACATCACCAAGCGGGATCTGACCCTGGAAGATCGGAAGGCCATCTTTATTCACCCGATGTTAAGTCAGAGTATGCTGCAGTCCCTTGGTTTTCCCCCGAAGGTATGTACCGCGGTGTTGCAGCATCATGAACGGGAAAACGGCACGGGGTATCCGCGCAAACTTACGGGAGACCAGATACATCTCTACGCAAAAATAATCGCCATAGCCTGTTCTTTCGAGGCTATGACCAGCCATCGGACCTACAAATCGGCTAAGGATATGCATAACAGTTTGTTGTGTTTCCTCAAAAATGAGGGACCCTACGACAATACCATCGTCCGGGCCTTGATTAATTCCCTGACGCTGTATCCTATTGGGCTCTTTGTGCTCCTGGCCAATGGACAGAAAGGCCAGGTAGTGGACGTGGATTTGAAAAATCCCCGGTTTCCCCGGGTTCAGCTCATCGGCATACCGAGGATGGAGGGAAAGATCCTGATCCAGACCTCCGCAGAAAGGGGTTCATCTATTGTTCGGCCCCTGACGAGGCAAGAAATCAAAGATATCTTTCACAAAGTATGATAAGGCATGAGAAAAGGTTCCGCGAAAGGAGCGATGCTAAGACCGCCGGTCTAAACCGCGCGAGCCTCTAGTATAGTACAATATGGAAGACCCCTTACCTGCGATTTGGTTTATCCTGGCCGTTATAGTGGTGAAAGGTGTTTTTTCTCTGGTGGAAACCGCGTTTATGGCTTCCCGGAAGACCTGGCTGCAGGCCAATGCAGAGGATCAGGATAAGCAATACGCCCAGGTCAAGGAAGCGGTGGAGCATCCCCTGCGGTTCCTTTCTAGCCTGAGGATGGGGCTCAGTTTTCTCGGCGCCCTGGCAGGGGTGGCCGGGGGTATGGGAATCGCAGGCCCCCTGAAAACATGGTTTACCCGGGGGGAACCGGTTGTTCCGGGGGGAGCATACCTGGCGGGGCTCATCGTAACCGTGGCTATCACGATGGTTACGATCATCCTGGGGGATACCCTCCCCAGACAGATCGCCCTGGTGGCTCCTGAACGGATCACCGCGGCGGCCCTCTCCTGGATAAAGGGGTTGACCTGGGTTTGTACGCCCTTAAGCTTCGTTACGAGCCGGCTCGCCGGGCTGGTTCGTACCTGGCTGCGGCTTGATACCGCTCCCGCGATAGGAATGACCGAAGACGAACTGCGCATCGCCTTACAGGAAGGGGAGAAAGCCGGGATCGTAGAACGGACCGAGCGAACCATGGTGGAGGGGGTCTTTTATCTTGGGGACCGGCCGGTAGGGACTTTTATGACCCATCGCTCGGACATAACCTGGCTGGACCTGGCCGCGGAACCGGAACTGATACGCCATGCGGCCATGGAACACCGGGATCAGAAGTACTTTCCGGTTGCCCAGGGGACCTTGGATGCGGTGGTGGGGCTGGTCTCGGTTCAGGATATCCTGCTTGCCTTTTTGGAGGGGCCAGGGCCGCAGCTCAAGTCCATCATGAAGCGGCCTGTTTTTGTGCCGGAGACCCTGCCCGCCCTCAAAGCCTTCGAAGCCTTTAAGCGGGGGGATACGGATTTCCTGTTGGTGATGGATGAATACGGCGGATTTTCAGGGGTCCTCTCGGTACGGGACCTCATCGAAGAAATCGTGGGGCAGCTCTCTCCCCCGGTCCCGGCGGAGGAAGCCATTCTTCCCCAGGAGGACGGAGCCTACCTGGTGGATGGCAGCGTGAACATTGATGAGGTTGCCGAAACCCTCGCCTTTGACCGTCTCCTGGGGGAACACCAGGAATACCATACCTTAGCCGGGTTCATTCTGAGCCTGGCGGAGGAAATTCCCCAGGCCGGAGATGGCTTTGATTATCATGGGTACCGGTTTACCATTGCAGCCATGGATGGCAACCGGATCCATAAGGTGCTGATTTATCCCCTCAAAAAGGTATAGCGCCGACGCGGTACGCCGCTTTGCCCCAAGTATGCGCGGTTTTCCCCGGAGGACCTTTCCCTAAGACCGGTCTGGGGGATGCGCGGCGTCTGCTTTATACTACTACCACCGGATAGTCGAGTCTCGGAGAAACGGTTCCGATGATCGCTGCCGCAGGGTCATCCTGTTGAATAGCCCTGCACAAAGCCGTGGCGTGTTCCTCTGGAAGGGCAATGAGCAGGCCGCCTGAGGTCTGGGGATCAAAGGCGAGTTCCTGCAGGGCCGGATCAACTCCCCGGAGCTCCGCTTTTCCGGCCATAGCGTTGCGGTTCCGCTGGGCTGCCGCGGTGAGATAGTATTCTCGTGCGTAGTCCAGAGCATCCGGCAAGATCGGCAGCGCGCTGCTCTCAATAAAGAGGGTATGGGTCGTTCCGGCCATTTCAGCGGCATGTACCGCCAGGCCGAATCCGGTAACATCCGTGCATGCATGGACCGGATAGGGGCGCATCTGTTCTGCGGCAAAGCGGTTCAGCCGTTCCATAGAAGCGGCGGCAGCCTGTACCGCCGCATCCCCTGCACAGCCTACTCTGAGGGCCGCCATGATAATGCCCACACCCAGGGCTTTGGTGAGGATCAGCGCATCCCCGTCCTTACAGGCGTCATTGCGGAGTATGCGTTTGGGATCGACCAGGCCGTTTACGGCAAGCCCGTATTTTGGTTCGTGATCGTAGATCGAGTGTCCCCCGGCAATCACCGTATCCGCTTCCAGGGCTTTTGCCGCGCCGCCGGCGAGGATCTGCGCTAAGATACCGCGATCCAGGTGCTGGGGAAAACAGACCAGGTTAAGGGCAAGCAGGGGCGTCCCTCCCATGGCGTATATATCGCTTAAGGCATTGGCGGCGGCAATTTTTCCGAACAGATAGGGGTCTTCCACCATAGGAGAAAAAAAATCCACCGTGGAAACCAAGGCCTGATCCGGGTTTAGGGCATACACTGCCGCGTCATCCACAGTCCCAAACCCCACCAGCAGGGCAGGATCCGATTTAACCGGCAGGGCTGCCAGGAAGGTTCCGAGTTCCTGAGGACCTATCTTGGCGCCGCAGCCTCCGGAAGTACAATTTGAGAGCAAACTCACTGCTTTCCTCCTGGGATCAGTATACTACCGAATACGATCCGGGTACATACGGAAAGCGCCATGGATTATAGTTAGGGATAGCGGAGAATAGGCGGGATGTATCGGGAGGCCCGAATGTAAAGGGCTTACTTATGGTGTAATAAATCGGTTACGTATTTCATGGGGTAAGCGCCTCCGCCATAGCCCCAGAAAGGCGGAGAATCTCTCCATACCCAGCAAGACTCTCAAGCCACACGGGAGGGATGGCCGTTATTCCATAGGTAAGCCCGGCT
>JAISPY010000232.1 GCA_031274565.1 Treponema sp. | reverse complement strand
GCATAATCCTGATGGGTTGTGATAGTCCTGGATCGACGGTAATCCTCGCAGAGCCGGTCTTATACCGGGTGGATGCGGAGGATCTTGCCACGAGCGCTGAGGCGGATATCTCCCGTATGCTTCCCGCGGAAGTAGTGCGTCACATAGACGGGGATACGGTGGTGGTACGGATCGCGCATCCTCCCCCGGAATTGCAAACCCAAGAGACCATCCGTATGATCGGGGTGGATACTCCGGAAACCGTGCATCCCAATAAACCGACTCAGCCGTTCGGCCCGGAGGCCAGCGCCTTTACCAAGGAACAACTCCTGGGGAAGCAGGTATATCTCGCTTTTGATTGGGACCTGCGGGACCGGTATGGCCGGCTGCTAGCGTATCTCTATATTATAGAAGAAATAGAAAAAAGAGAAGAAGCACGTGTGGGAACATGCTTCAATACCCGCTTGATTCGAGAGGGCTATGCGTATGCGTACCGGTACTTTGCCTTTCAATTTATGGAGGAATTCACGGACCTGGAACAGGCCGCGCGGGAAGCGAAGCGGGGTTTGTGGGGCTTGTAAGGGGAAGCATATCTGGGTAAAAAGTACCCGCCTGGGGGCTTCACCCTGGGAAAGAAATGCCCACCAGAACATGAACGATTATGGAGGACCTGCGAGGCCCCCCGGTAGGGTATGCTCATGGCGTATGCCTTAAGGGAATATGCGGCCTATTCAGCCAAGAGAATTTCTGCATGGGGGTTCTCGATAAGCCGGAGGTACGGTAATGAGGAAAAGAGAAAAGAATGGCATGGTTTTTGCTTAAAGAACAGGGTATGGAGATGCCGAAACCAAGGGACGCCCTGTTTTTAGGGCTTATGCTGATGAGTCTCCTGCCCCTAAGCGGCTGCAAGCCCCGGGCAGCTCGAGGCACGGTCGGAACCTACGAGTTTACCGCCATCGCCCGGGGGACCCTGGAAAAGACCGTTTCCTCCAGCGGTTCCCTCAAACCGGTGGCCATCGTGGAAGTGCTTCCCCGGATGAGCGGCAAGGTTGAACGGGTCTATGGGGATTATAATGACATCATCCGCAAAGGCCAGGTTCTGGCGGAACTCAACACGGATATGCTCAAGCTCCAGCGGGAACAGCAGCTTGCCTCGGTGATTAAAGCCCGGGCCAACTACGAACTCCAGCTCCTTACCTACCAGAACCAGCAGCAAATGGCGGAGAAGAACCTCATCGCTGCATACGAACTGAGAACCGGGAAGACCACCCTGGACATTCATGCCGCGGAACTAGCCGCCGCAGAGGCAAGCCTCCGGGTCATCGAAACCGAGATAAACCAATACGCCTTCATCACTTCCCCCATCGACGGCATTGTGCTGGAGCGGAACATCAACGAAGGGGAAACCGTGGCGGATAGTTCCAGCAGTAATGCGGCCAGCATCTTCACCCTGGCGGAAAACCTTGAGGAGATGCGGATCGAAACCGGGGTGGGAGAGTTGGAGATAGCTTCCATCCATCCGGGTCAGGAAGTGCGGTTTACCCTGGAAGCCCTCCCGGGGAGAACCTTTTCCGGTACTGTGGCAAGCAAACGGCTCATGCCTACGGTGACGGATAATGTGGTGGCCTATACGGTGATCATCACCGTGGATAACCGGGACGGCGCCCTACTGCCGGGGATGACCTGTGCGGTGGAATTCATCGAGGAACGGCGGGATACGATCCTGCGGGTACCTAACGCCGCGCTCCGGTATCAGCCCAGCGGTTTGAGCGCGGAAGCAATCGCGGATCGGATCTTCAACGCAGGGCTTCAGGGCATGCACGAAGCGGAACGGAACACCGCGAGCGCGGCCCGGGCTGCATCTCAGCAGGCGGCTCAGAACCCAGGAGCAGCAGGCCCTCGGAACAGCGGAGGGCTTCCGGGGCTGATGATGCAATCTGGTCCAGGCCGTGGGAGGGATCCGGCTCGGCAGGCAGGACCCGGCTCCGGGGTCAGTGGACCTCCCATGCGTACGGGCCGGAGCGATTCCACGGCTCCCCGGACCTTGTGGTTCATCAATGACCAGGGTAAACTGGATCTCATCCTGGTACGGACCGGCATCAGTGACGGTTCTTTTACCGAGGTCCATGCCGCCCAAGGGCTTACGGATGAGGAACTGGAGGGCATGCGGATCATCCTCCGGGAGCGGGTAGGGTAATCCTGTGGGGGTGATTGAACTCAAGGGGATACAACGTTCCTACACCGTGGCGAGCCCTGGGGCTGAGTCTATCGTGGTCCGGGCCTTGCGGGGGATTGCGGTTTCCGTGGAAGCAGGGGAGTTCGTCTCGGTCATGGGGCCTTCGGGGTCGGGGAAGTCTACGTTGATGCACATCCTGGGCTGTCTGGATAAGCCCAGCCAGGGGACCTACCGGCTTGAGGGGATCGAAACCTCCGGCTCCAGTGCGGATGCCTTTGCCCGCATCCGAAACCGGAAGATCGGCTTTGTGTTCCAGGCATTCAATTTGCTTGCCCGAACCACGGCGTTGGAAAACGTAGCGCTCCCTCTTTTGTATAACCGGAACATTCCGCGGCGAGAATGGAAGGAACGGGCCGCCGTTTGTCTGCGGGAGGTGGGGCTTACGGATAGGATGGACCATCTCCCCTCTCAGCTTTCCGGTGGGCAGCAGCAGCGGGTAGCCATTGCCCGGGCCTTGGTAAACGATCCCGCGTTCATCCTGGCAGATGAGCCTACGGGGAACTTGGACACCGAGATGACCCTGGAGATTATGGGGCTGTTCCAAGCCCTCAATGACCGGGGGAAGACTATCATCATGGTTACCCATGAGCCTGAATTGGCAGCCTACACCAAACGGGTCATCACCCTGCGGGACGGGAAGCTGGTGGGGGACCATCCCCTGGGAGCACGGGGGAATGCCCTGGAAGACCTCGCCCAGTGGAAACAGAACCATGCCTCGGGTGCAGAAATCGGGGAACCAGGAGGGACGGTATGAATTCCCTGGGCTTGCTGGTGGTGGTGTGTTTCAGGAATATCTTCCGTAACCGGCTGCGGAGCTTTCTCACCGCCTTGGGGATCATCATCGGCGTAGGCTCGGTAATCACCATGGTTGCCATAGGAACGGGGGCGCAGAAGGAAATCGAGAACCGGATCACCGCTATGGGTACCAATCTCATCCAGATCATGCCCCGGCGGATGCTCATCCGGGCGGGGCAGCAATCCGGTTCCTTCACCATGCCCCGGGCCAACCGGCTCACCCGAGCGGATGCGGAACGGCTCAAAGCCGAAGCCAGTTACGCCCAGGCCCTTTCGGGGATAAGCCAGCGGAGCTTCACGGTTTTCGGGGGAACGGGAAGCTGGTCGGTTACGGTCATGGGGGTGGAACCGGATTACCTTACCATACGGAACTGGAACCTCCGGGAAGGCATCTGTTTTGATGAAACGGATCTCCGGGCGCGGAACCGGGTAGCGGTTCTGGGGCTTACCACGGCAACGAACCTCTTTGGCAGCGGCGGGGATGCCCTGGGTCAGCGGGTCCGGATCGGGACGAACCAGTTCACCGTTATCGGGGTTCTGGAAAAGAAGGGCGCCGGAAGCAATGGGAACGATCAGGATGATGTGATTATGGCGCCGCTGGACACGGTTTTGACCCGTTTGAGCAATACCCGGAATCTCTCCATGATCACCATGCAGGTGGTACACAAGGAGTACATGGAGGCGGCTCAAAAAGAAGCGGACCTCATCCTTAGGGAACTGCACCGCCTCGCCGGGACCGATACGGCGGATTTTGAAATCATGAATCAAGCGGACATCATTGACATGGCTTCGGAAACCTCCCGCAGTCTCACCACCTTGCTGGCGGCCATTGCCGGGGTATCGCTGTTGGTCGGCGGCATTGGGATCATGAACATCATGCTCGTATCCGTTACGGAGCGGACCAGAGAAATCGGGATCCGCATGGCCGTAGGCGCCCGGAAGCGGGATATTCTCGTGCAGTTTCTCTTGGAATCCATCATGTTGAGCCTCCTGGGGGGTCTCATCGGTATCAGTCTCGCCGCCTTGGTTTGCAGGATCCTCTCGGCCATGCAGGTTCCCACGGCGATTAATCCTCTGGTGGTGGCTGCGGCGGCCCTCTTCGCCGCACTGGTAGGCGTTACTTTTGGCTATTATCCGGCCCGGAAAGCTGCGGCGCTGTATCCGATTGATGCCTTACGGTATGAGTGAAAGGGAATAGGGAGAACCATGATGAGTAAGCAGCAGATCAAAGTGGCTGTAGGGGAAACAAACCCGGATGCACTAGATAGGGGGAAGCCGCGCTTGCTCCATACGCCGCATGAGCAGTATAGGAAAAAAATAGATAGGGGGAAGCCGTGCTTGCTTCATACGCCGTATGAGCAGTATAGGAAAAAAATAGATACGGGGAAGCCGCACTTGCTTCATACGCCGCATGAGCAGTATAGGAAAAAATTGGTTATGGTGGCGCTGCTGTTCCTTGCGGTTTTTGGGGCTGCGGAGGAAACCTTGACCTTGGAAGCGGCTCGCGGCCTGGGGCTGGCCAATTCCCGGAGCCTTGCCCAGTTTAATTTGACCCTGCAGAGCAACCTGCTCGATGAAAAGGCCCAGACCTACACCATGCTGCCTTCGCTGTCCCTGGGGGCTTCCGCGTCGATTACCCTCTGGAACCAGGAAGGCATTCAGCTACCGCGGATCGAGGAACACTTCAGCGGGGGGGCTAATTTCGGTATATCCCAAAAACTCTATGATGGCGGGAAATACCCGGTCTTGAAAGCCATCAACGCCATCACTACGGATATCACTCGGAAAGAGGCCCGCTCCGAGTACTTTGCGGTTCTGGACGCGGTGGATACGGCTTATTACGGGGTACTGGAAGCGTCGGCGGCCTATAACGCCGCGGAGGCTGCTTTAGAAACCGCGGTATTGAGTCTTTCTTTCGCGGAACTCCGGTTTGAAAGCGGGATGATCCGTTCAGGCGAATACCTCCAAGCCTTGGCGGAAAAGGAAGCGAAAGAAGCCAGCCGAAACCAGGCCCGGGGCGCGGTAGCGCTCAGTATCCTCAAGCTGCGGAATCTCACGGGGCTTAAGGAAATCCCCGCACTGGAAGGGGTTGATTTTGCGGCGTATGAGGAGCTGCTGCGGCGGCTGGGGGATCTTTCCCCGGAAGCCTTTGATGGGGTATACCGGGCCTTATGGAACGAAGCCGCGGTCCATAACCCGTCCATCATCAAGGCGGGTCTCCTTTCCCAACGGGCCGAGGAATCCGTTGTCTTGGCCCAAAAGGACTATCTGCCCACGGTGAGCGCTTCCCTCTCCACCGGCCTCAATTACACGGTCCAAAACGGGCTTGAGCCTGCGGCGGGGAGGCTCTCCCTGAGCGGCAGCATCCCTTTGGATTTTTGGGTAATTGGGAACAAGGTGGCGCAGCAGAAACTGGCCTGGGAGCGGGCGGCCCTGGATTATCGGAACGCCGAAGCCGCCCTCGCACTCGACCTGCAAGCAGCCTTGCTGGACGCAATGGCCCAGGCAGGATCGGTACGGTCTTCCTATAAAGCCCTGGAGTATGCTCAGAAACACTTTGAATACATCATGGAACTATACCGGCTTTCCCAGAATTCCCTACAGAGTCTTTCCGATGCGGCGAGTCTCCTCAGCACGAATCAGAATCAGCTCATTAAAGCCCAGTACGGTTTTTTACGCAACCTGGCAACGCTCCGGAGCCTGGGGAGTTTTGAAACCGATGGGGCCCTCCATGCCCTGCTCTTAGGACCCGCGGGGCCATAACATGCCTCTCTAAGTCAGTCCTGTTATGCCGCGGGGGAATCGTTTGAAGCGGTCAGAATACACCGGTAATCGCAAAGATTGAGAGGGTCGCGGAAACGATGGATAGGATGGTGGTAATAATCGGTCCGAATTGATTAAACCGAGCGGTGAATGTATTGGTTGGCACCGAGATCATTGATTCCGGGGAAATAAAGTCTGAAAGGGATAAGGTTTTATTGTTCATATCGGATACTTTTACTCCCCGTCCGTTGTTCAAAAGCTCGTCCCGCCCTCCTGCAAGATTGATATAGTAGTCCGCTCTCCGATCCGGTACATAGGGATAGCGCCCCGGAGCCTTCACCGCACCGCTCACCAGGACAAAGTATTGCCTGAAGGGAATGATAATGGTATCGCCGTTTTCCAGATCCACATCATGGGAGAAATCGTTGCTATATAAGAAGGGACGTAAGTCAACCGGGATCTGCCGTTCACCGCGCAAGATATAGACGTTTGCCAGATCTGAGACTACGGAGAATCGGTTACGGATGGTTCTCACGGCGTGCCCCAGGGTTTCCCCGTGATAAAAGGGATATTCCATCTTTGATGTTCCTTCAATATCTGCATTGGTTTCTTCGACAGCAGTAGTGCTGCTGGCTTGAGAAATCGCCCCTTCGAAAAATGCAACGGCACGATATATTGTTTTGTTTTCGATAGCGATGATATCCCGGTCTTCCAGGGTTAATAGGGCGTTTTCTTTAAAGGACACGAATTGTGTTTCTCCGGGAATGCCCTCAAGGGTGTTGATCCGGGATAGGCGGATCAGGTCTGGCGCCGCGTTGAGGGTGAAACCGTCGGCGTAATAGGAGACGAGTTCTTGGAGGGATTCGCCTTCGAGCAGTTCATAGGAGCCAGGTCGAAAGACTTCGCCGGCGATAGCGACGATGCGGCCAGC
>JAISPY010000192.1 GCA_031274565.1 Treponema sp. | reverse complement strand
ACCAAGAGCTTTTCACTGGCTTTCCCAAAATGACTTTTCGGCTTGCTTATCCCCTTTTTACACCAATTTTAGGGACAATTTCGCCTAACGTTCCGGCTGTTGACGACGTTTTGTCAGGGGCGAATAAGGGCTTTGCGCAGCATCGTTCCTTACGGAACGCAGCCGAGCCGCCCGTAAGACGGTGTTACGCATACAGACCTGTGGCGCAAACACCCCAAAAATTATGACCAATATTTAACCATAACTTGTTGACATTTTATTTATAAAAAGGTAAAATTTATTGAAAAGGACAAAAATGAAAAAAACATTTTGTTTAGTAGGTCTTTTATTATTTGTTTCTATTTCTATATTTTCGATAGGATTAACATACGGCCCTGTGGCTAATGAACAATATGTAATAGAAAATGATGGGCAATTTCCCCTCTCATTTTATGATTTTCCTTTGTTTATCGGAGGAATATATCACAAAATAAAATTTTCTGATACATTATTTTATTATGTTGATTTGGCATTTAATATGCATAATGGAACAATTACTGATTATGCGGTTAATGGCATTGATATAAATAATTATATTCTCTATTTACACAATGATATAAATTTATACCCATTTAATCAAAAATGGGTGTATGTTGGTGCTGGGATGGAATTGATAGTTATCGATAGAATATTCTCCGAAGAGGCAGCCCGGCAAAGCGGTTATAATTTTTATGTTACCACAAATTATTTTTGCTATATTAATGGTGGAATAAATATACCCATTGGAAAAATGGAAATAGGATTTAAAACATTGTATCGATTATTACCCTTTTCATTCTATAATAGGATGGGGAATGGGGAAATAACATTGTTAATAGGATTAAAATAAAAAACATGACTTGTTGAGAAGAGCATGAGGAAATCCTATTTCTTTATACTATAGGAAATAGGAATATTAAATGGAACGAACCGTGAAGCGGCAAGAAAAGAATATCTAAAAAAACCGCATTTCCATCACAATCACCAATTAAACTGTTGATGGGGGGCCATGCCGTTAACGTGTTGATAGGAGGCTGTTTCCTCTTCGGCGGCAGCCCTTACCAGCCCTGGCCCGCTGCCGCCGCAGATAACATCGCAGGGAAGCGTCCTTATCGTGAGCTTCGATCACACCGGCGTGGGCCTGGTACTAGGAGAGCAGGAAACCTCGGCGGTGTATGTAACGATTATAACCAAAGACAGAACCTCCCGAAGAATACCTGCTCACCTCCAGGGTCCCCACCAGTTGATCGTGGACCTCCAGGGAATCGCGGAACCGGAGAAGAGCTTATATGCCTGGACGGATAATCCCCTGGACCGGCTACAACCCGGAGGGTTTACCCGCCCTTCCTTTTTCTTTTCCCCTGCTGCCCCTGGAACGTACTCCCTGATTGCGGCTTCCTAGGAGCTATCGTAGCTCCGTATCCGGGGGACTTTTTTCTATAACCCCTCAGAGCCTGGTATAGTTCGGTGCCTCCTGGGTGATGCTCACATCATGGGCATGACTTTCCCGGAGTCCCGCAGCGGTGATCTTGACGAAATTACGGTAGCGCTTCAACTCTTCAATGGTCTTACACCCGCAATAGCCCATGCCCTTTTGCAAGCCTGATACCAGTTGGATGAGATAATCCCGCAGTTCTCCCTTGTAAGGAACCCGGCCTTCGATGCCTTCGGGAACCGGCTGCTCGTCTTTGCCTATCTGATAGCGATCCCCACCGCCTGCATTGAGGGCGCCCATGCTGCCCATACCCCGGTATTCCTTGTAAATGCGGCCGTCAAAGATGATCTCCCGACCTGGAGCCTCTTTGAGTCCTGCGAAAAGGCTGCCGATCATGACCGCATTGGCCCCTGCGGCAATGGCCTTGGTGATGTCCCCGGAGAACTTGATCCCCCCGTCCGCAATGACCGGAATTCCTGATTTGGCGGCTTCTTCCGCACATTCCCATACCGCGGTAAACTGCGGCACCCCAATCCCCGCCACGATCCGGGTGGTGCAGATCGAACCCGGACCAATGCCCACCTTAACCGCGTCAGACCCGGCCTCGATGAGTCTACGGGTTGCCTCCTTGGTAGCCGCGTTCCCGCCGATAACCGGTACCTGGAACTGGTCCTTGATACCCCGTACCGCTTCCATCACGCTCTTGGAATCCCCGTGGGCAGTATCGAGTACCACATAATCAACCTTGGCGCTTTTGAGCAACGGGAGCCTGACCAGGTAATCCTGGGGAGAAACCGCAGCGCCCACAATGAGCCGGCCCGCCTTATCCGTCGCAGCCCGGGGGAACTTATCATGTTTTTCCATGTCCTTGACCGTGATGAGACCGGTGAGCCGGCCTGCGGCATCCACCACCGGTAACTTCTCGATCCGGTGCCGGTCGAATTTCTCCCGTGCGCTGGACTCGGAAGGTTCCCCCTGTTCCACCACCACCTGCCGGGTCATCACCTGGGTTACCAAAAGGCCGTCATCCCGGCAGAACCGGAGATCCCGGCTGGTGATGATCCCCAAAAGCTTTCCATCTGGAGCCACCACCGGCATACCCGAGACCTTGTACCGATCCATCATCTGTTTGACATCCCGGATCCGAGCATCCTCCCCCAGGGTAACCGGGGAGTCGATGATCCAGTTGAGGTAACGCTTCACATGGGCCACCTGATGCGCCTGTTCTTCAGGACTGAGGTTCCGGTGAATGACCCCGGATCCTCCTTCCAGGGCCAGGGCGATGGCAAGCTGCTCTTCGGTTACCGTATCCATGGCCGAAGAAACAATGGGTACCTGCAAGGCCACTTCAGCACACAAGCAGGTACGCACCGCACAGTCTTTCGGGAGTATCTCAGAATACCCCGGTAAGAGGAGCACATCATCATAGGATAAGGCTTCTTTAAACATCTCTTTAAACATTTTTTTCCTTTTATAGTATGGGGTACGCCCTGGTTTGAGCGCCTGTAGGCCTCTGGAGGGTTTCCTTTCCCTGCATGAGATCCCGGTATTTTGCGGCAATGACCCGAGCCTTCCGCACCGCAAGCCCGCAGTAGTGTTCCGGGTGTTCAAAAAACGAGCGGCCCTCCTCTGCAGATGCTGCAAGCCCCAGCTCCGCCAGTTTCCCGCAGATCCGTTCAAACAGCGCGGCTTCCCGGGACAGGGCTTCGGCGAAGCTGAGCTGTTCCCGCTCCGCCTGCAGGGTTATCCGGCGGATCACTTCATGGGCATCGGAAACCCCGGTTTCGGCCAGGAGTATATAGGCAGGCTCCGCCATGATCCCTCCAGGAATTCCTGTTTTTTCCCCCTGTAAGTGGTAAAGGAGCTGTTCCCGGTCCGCTTCAAGGCCCCCGATGATAGCGGTCATCCGGCTTATGGCCAGGGAGAACCCGGTTACATAGTCGGCGATGAACCGCTGGCTTGCGGAATTGGTGAGGTCCCGCTGATGGTCGCTTATCTGGTCCATGAAGAAGGTCAGCACCCGGGGCATGAAGGCTTTCCAGAGGCTCTTCACGTGCTCCGCGTTCCAGGGGTTTCGCTTCTGCGGCATGGTGGAGGAACCCACCTGATCCGAGCGGAACCGTTCCCGCAGTTCTCCGATTTCGCTACGCTGCAGGTTACGAATATCATCCGCCAGATTCGCGATAACGCCGAAGGCCACGTTGAATTCCAAGAGCAGCCGCAGCAGATACTCAGGCTCCACCACCTGGGTGGCATGTTCCGACGGCTCAAGGCCCAGCTCCGCCAGGTAAAGCCGCTCCAGCGCTTCCGGGTCCGATGTGATCAGGGTCGTAGCATTGTAGGCCCCGACTGCTCCGGAAAGTTTGCCCTTAAGCTCCTGGGCATGGCCCTCGATTGCAAGGATGGACTTGCCCAAACGGGACACGTACTCGGCCAGGGCAAAACCCAAGGTGATGGGTACCGCATGCTGGCCGTGGGTACGGCCTACCTGGGGGGTTTCCGCCTCCTGTTCCACCAGATTGCAGAGCAGGAGTTCCAGGTTCCGCAAGCGGGGGAGGATAAGCTCCCGGGTCAGCCCCTGCATACGGTAGGAAAGCGCGGTATCCAGGATATCCGCACTGGTAGCTCCCAGGTGCACCAAGGCCGCGGTCTTGGGGGGAACCTTGCTGGTGAGGATCCGCACCAAGGCACGGATATGATGGTTGGTGCTTGCTTCCTCCGCATACACCTCCCCGCAGGTAACCGAAGCGCCGGCCTGTTCCAGTTCAGCGTGCAGCTCCGGGGTTAAGCCTCCCCGCAGGGTGAGATGGGCGATCATGAGGGCGATCTCCGCTTTGACACAGGACGCCACCGCCGCTTCCTCAGAAACCCACGGAGCGAGGGCCTCAAACAGCTCCTGTTCGGAAAGCGAATACCGGTGATCCAGGGGAGAGATATTACGAAAAATACTACGGACTTCCATACTCCACTCTGCCATAAATTTTTTTTCTTGTCCATCATTAACCGCGTCGGTTCAGGCGGGGGCTTCCTAGGTTCAAGTGCAGGGGGACTTACTCGGAAGGATCCCCTGTACCATAGGCCAGCGCACATAACAATTTTTGTCCACGAATTACACGGATTAAGAAGGAATTACGCGCTAAAATCCGTTACATCCGCGTAATCCGTGGATTTTTTATCTTTAAAAAATACCCGCTCATTTTTGCGCATTAAGCACGGTGGTCATTCCCTAATTCGCGTCATTCGCGGACTCTTTTGTTTATATGCGCCGGCCCTGCGTACCATAGGTATTTTTTGGATAAACCCCTATACTTTTCTGAGAATCGGAGGTGCGTCATGCATGTGATTGCGTTTAACGGAAGTCCCCATCAAAACGGGACCGTACAACAGGGCCTGGTAACCGTAGCCAGGGAATTGGAGCAGGCGGGGATCACCGTGGAGATCCTCCCGGTGGGGAATCAGGAGATTCGGGGATGTAGGGACTGCAGAGCCTGTAGAACCCTCAAGCGCTGTGTCTATACCGATGATATAGTGCGTCTGGGTTTTGATAAGCTTGCCGAGGCCGACGGGATTATCCTGGGATCCCCGGTGTATTATGGGGGAATTGCCGGGACCTTCAAGTGTTTCCTAGACCGGCTCTTCTTTCCCGGTCCTGACTTACGCTATAAGGTCGGCGCGGCGGTGGTTTCCCTCAGGCGTTCCGGGGGTATCGCGGTCTTTCATCAGTTGAATAATTACTTTAATCTCGCCCAGATGATCATCACCCCGTCGGTGTACTGGGACGTGATCCATGGGAACAGCGCCGAAGAAGCGCTTGAGGATGCGGAGGGCATGCAGATTCTGCGGATTGTGGGGAGGAACATGGCCTGGCTGCTTAAAACCCTTGCCGCAGGGAAGCAGGAAGTCCCCCTGCCGGTGGTGGAACCCCGGGTACGGACGAACTTTATACACCCTGTTTCCTAATTTATAGATCATACGGCCTGGATAGACGCAGCGGGAATGTTTTTACGCTATCCATTCCGCTTCATGCGCGGATTGAGCAGTTCTCCCCGTGTATCCCGGGCCTCAGGGAAGCGCAGTGTAACTATAGCCGCTTGGTATGGTTTAAGGTATGATCGTTGAACATATACGGTTGCTTGCCTTATCAACAAGCTTCCATAAAAATTACCGGTAATTTTTAAATTATGGTTGAATACTATAAAGTTTTCCTAGTATTATAGAGTAAGAGCGTTTTATATAATGAGCGCAAACAGTAAAAAAATGAGGCAGTTCCAAAATGGCAGATTTTGGAACCAGCTCAAATGAACGAAATTATAGATAACGATAGAAAAAAATATGCAAAAAATCAGTGAGGGTTGTAGCACATGCTGGACATCGGTCACATCCACCGTAAAGAATACGAGTTAGACGCCGACCGATCCGAACCGCTTGTCATCGCCGAAGCGCCCGGCCGGATTCATTATCTGGGTGAACATGGTGAGCCAAAGGCCGGATTATTCCTCTCTTCCGCAATCGATCGGTATATCCGGGTCGTGGTGAGTCCTCGAAAGGATAGTTCCTTGCGTTTTTATGCCGCTAACCTCGGTGAACGGAAACGCACGACCCTGGTCAATCTTAAATATAAACGGGAAGACCGGTGGGCTAATTATATCAAGGTGGCGATCCATCTCTTTGCGGATATGGGGTATCCGGTCAAGGGGCTCAATTTTACCCTGGCAGGGGATATCCCCCAGCACATTGGACTTGCTTCTTCCGCCGCCATAGAAGTAGCTGCGGCGGCGGCGCTGCGGGGGTTTTTCAAGGTTGATATAAATGACGATGATCTTTTGGACCATCTCATCCTTTCCAAAGAGCTGTTCTTTGGAAAGGAGGCAAATGCCATTGATTACCTCATCGCCCTTGCCGCGCAGCAGGACGAGTTTCTGATCGTGGACGAAACAAGCCTGGAAATAACCCGGATTAAATCGAGCATTTCTGAGTATAAGATCCTCATCATGGATTCTCGGGTACCTCGCATGGGGGTGGAAGATGAACTTAAAGCGCGCTGGCAAAATATAAAAAAGGGGCTTGAACTGCTCTCTCAGAAGAAAGAACGGGCTCGTTTGCGGGATTTTGTTACGGAGGATCTGATTGAATCCATGGGAAACCTCCCGGAAGAAATCCGGCGGCACAGTATGCACATAATTCAGGAAATCCAGCGGGTGTATGATGCGGAAGATGCCCTCACAAAGATGGATTTCCAGGCGCTTTCCCGGGTTATACTCCATTCCCACGAGAGCCTGCGGGATTTGTATGAGGTGTCTTGTCCGGAGATTGACTGGCTGGTGAAACGAGCCCAGGAGATAGAGGGGGTCTTAGGTTCCCGGATGACCGGCCAGGGTTTTGGGGGCTGTACCTATACGATTATCAAAGAGGGGGCCATTGCGGAATACCGGCGGCGGCTTGAGGATTATGAGCGGATCTTCGGGTTCCATCCGGTTATTTACGAAATCAAGCCTGCGGCGGGAACCAGGCTTATACCGGCTTAAACCGCCCCCGGGAGTTTCATGAACATACTACTAACCAATGATGATGGCATAGCCGGGGAAGGTTTGCTCCTCCTGGCACGGGCCTTGCGTAGCCAGGGTAGGCATCGCATTTGGGTGGTGGCCCCGGATACCAATCGATCCGGAATTTCCCATGGCGTATCGTTTTTATCGACACCGGTTTGTTTGACCCCGCTGGGGGCGGATACCTGGACCTGTTCAGGGACCCCGGCGGATTGTGTCATGATGGCCTTCTTGGGAGCGCTTCCGGTTAAGCCTGACATAGTGGTTTCGGGGATCAATCATGGCGCCAACCTGGGGACCGATATTGTGTATTCCGGTACTGCCGCTGCAGCTCGGCAAGGAAGCCTCTGCGGGCTTCCATCTCTAGCCCTTTCCTTGGTCGGGGATGGCCTCTTGTACTGGGAGCCTGCGGTATCCTTTGTGGTGGAGCATTTTGAGGAATGGATCGCCCCGTTGCTCGGGCAATCGAAGACGGATATCTTCATCAATGTAAATATTCCCAATACCCCCGAAGGGCCGAGCGGTATATGTACCACTTTTCCATCCCGGCGCTTATACCAGGATCGCGTATCGATCTTTGATGCTCCTGACGGGAGACGCTACTGTTTTCTCCATGCCGGAGCAGTCGGGGTCGAACCGGAAACGGGTTCAGACGAGGATGCGGTCGCTCGAAACCTCGTATCGGTAAGCCCGGTATTCGTGCATCCGGTGGTAAGCCGGGAGTTCTGTCCCCATGCGCCGGACCATACCGCGGTGTCGCCTCGCCCTTCCAAAAAATAACGGTCAAGCCCTCAAGATTTCAGTGAAGAAATTTGCTTTTTTGTTAGATAATTAATAAAGGGGTGGATCTCACCATCGGGTCTTTAAAAACTGCGGCAGGGATGAACAGGATGGGATTTCTTACCGTAGTATAATCTTTGTATGATTCTGAGAAACGGAGGGTATATGACGGAGGTGCTTACGGAAACACTGCAAGAGGGAATACGGCTTTTTAATCTGAAGCGATGGGATATGGCTTTACGGATCTTTCAGAAGTTAGAGTGCGATATGGATGCGGATACCCAGGTGGCGGTGGAGCGCGCCTATTATCTGGGGCTCTGCTATACAAAACTAGGACGGTTTGAAGACGCCCTCCTCTATCTGGAACAAGTAGTAAAGCGGGAATCGAATATCCTTAAGGTATATCAGTGCCGTTTGACCTTGGCGTATATTTATGTGCTCACCGGACGTACGCAGATGGCGGAATTTGAACTGGGCCTTCTCACCGAAACCGGGTTTGAATCAGTACAACTGTATACCATCCTGGCTTATTCGGCCTGTTCCGAAAGGCAGTATCAAAAAGCGGTGAAGTTGTATACTAAGGCCCTGCAATTAGATAGTACCAATGCCACCGCCATGAATGGCCTGGGGTTTATCTTGGTAGATACCGCCATGAATGTGCAGCAGGGCCTCTTGCTTTGCAAGAAAGCGGTGGATTGTAATCCAGACAATGCGGCGTACCTGGATTCCCTGGGATGGGCCTATTTTAAGAATGGGGAGGCGGTGGAAGCGCGAAATTGGCTGCGCCGGGCCTTGGGTGTAGCCGTAGTAACCTCCCAGCAGAAGGAAATACGGAAACATATACGGATTGTTGCGGGAGAGGCATGATGCATCGCTTGAAAATCATCCTGCGTATACCGGTGGTGCGGATGATTGGGGTATGCGTCTTGCTGGGGGCGCCTTTTTTTTTACTCGAAGCGCAAGAGAGTTTTGACGGTGCGGACCTGGATGCCCTCTATGCCCGGGAAGAATTCCGGTTGGGAGTCCATGCCTATAATCGGTTTGCGTTTAATGAAGCGATCCTCTCCTTTGAGCAGGCTCTTTCGTTTCGTCCAGGGGAGCCTCTCATCATGGATTGGCTGGGCCGGGCCTATTATCGCTCTGGTCTGGAAGAAACTGCCCTTAGGCAGTGGCGTTTAGCCGCAACCGCATACGGCGCCGCATCAGCGGATGCATTGCTCTTGATGAGCCATATTGAGACGGTGCGGAACCGGCGCAGTCTCTTACCCCTCCTGCAAGATGGTATTCGGTATGTGGCGACCGGCCGATATCCCGGACGGTATGATACTATCACCCTATTTAAGCAGCCTACTGCGATCTTGCCCTTGGAAGATGGGTCGGTGTGGGTGGTAGCTTACGGGAGCAATGAACTGGTTCGCATCGACGTAAATGGCATTATCCGGCAGCGCCAACGGGGTCCCCTCAATGGGTTTGACCGGCCCTATGACCTAGTACGAGGAAACGATGGTAGAATGTTCCTTTCCGAATATCGAGGCGGACGGGTGAGTGTGCTTACCAGTACCGGGGAGTGGCAGTCCTATATCGGGACCAAGGGACAGGGAAACGGGATGTTTGTGGGGCCGCAGAATCTTGCGGTAGACGAGGAGGGGTACCTCTATGTGG